>NZ_CP058988.1:2118106-2420693 GCF_019278565.1 Cellulophaga sp. HaHa_2_95
TAGTATTTGTTAGTTTTCCAACGGCCATACTAATAAGTAAAGTCTTGCAAGGAATGTCAAAATATATAGAAGATGATCATGAGTCATTACCCAATGCAGGAATGTATATTGGTATTATTGAACGTTTATTTGTAGTGGCGTTTATCATCTTAGGACGTTGGGAAGTCATTGGTTTTTTAATTGCTGCAAAATCTGTATTTAGATTTAATGATTTAAAAGATAGTAATAATCGAGAACTAACAGAGTATATTTTAATAGGAACCTTGTTGAGTTTTGGAATTGCCATTCTAACAGGGGTAATTTATACTGGTGTTTAAAATTATGAAGCGTATCCTAATTTTATTTTTATGGCAAATTTCATTCGGGGTACAAGCTCAAAAACAATTCTTTACTTCTTTTGATGGAATAGAAATTGCCTACACAGATGAAGGTAAAGGTACGGCAGTAGTATTGGTGCACGGTTTTATTAATGACGGAAGTTCTTGGGATGCTACAGTATTAAAAAAAGAGCTTTTACAAAAAGGGTGTAGAGTTATTGTTCCTGATTTAAGAGGAAACGGATCTTCTGGCAAACCACAGGAGGAAAAATATTATACAGATGATGCAGAAATAAAAGATTTACAAGAATTAACATCCTATTTAAAACTTAAGAAATTTACAGTAGTTGGGTATTCTAGAGGTAGTATTATTACCGCTAAATGGCTTACGGTAGATAAGCATATTAAGAAAGCGGTATTAGGGGGTATGGGGATGGACTTTACGGATCCTGACTGGGAGCGTCGCATCATTTTTACTAATGCATTTGCAGAAGGGGCAGTGCTCACAGAGGAAACCAAAGGAGCTGTGGCGTATGCAATATCGGTTCAAGCAGATTTGAAAGCCTTACATTATTTACAAAAGCATCAACCGGTGACTAGTGTTGATGCGCTGGGAAAAATAAAATCAAAAGTGCTAATAGTTGCCGGAGATGAGGATTTAGAAAATGGAAACCCTGAGGCATTGCATAGTGCAATTCCTAAGAGTGAGTTTGTATTACTAAAAGGGAATCATAATGATGTTTACAAAACTGATTCTTTTTCTAAAGCCATTATTTCATTTTTAAAATAATAATCGATTCCGTTGAAGTTTAAAATTGCGATTTTCATAATTTTTAAGGGTTCATAAAAACAATTCTGTATCAAAATGTTACAATTACTAATTCGATAGTAGTTTTAATCTTATTTCACAGAATCGCAGCAAATAAATTTTTACTTTTGATGCTTAATTTTATTCAAAAAATGGTTGCAACAGGAAGAAAGTATGTATTTGATTTTGATAGTACTTTAACGCGAGTTGAAGCGCTAGATGTTTTGGCGGAAATCACACTCAAAGGCAGGTCCAATAAAGAAGAAATTATTAATGAAATCCAGGAGATTACCAATTTAGGTATTGATGGTGATATTTCGTTTACCACATCTTTAGAGCGCAGAATTAAATTGTTACATGCGCATAAAAATGATTTACCAATTCTGGTAGAAGAATTAAAGACTAAAATTTCAAAATCTATAGAGGCGAATAAAGACTTTTTTAGAGACTATGCTGATGATATTTATGTGATATCCTGTGGATTTAAAGAGTTTATAGACCCTATAGTAAAGGAGTATAACATTCCTTCTGATAGGGTATACGCCAATACATTTGAATTTGATGAAGAAGGTAAAATTGTTGGTTTTGATGAGACCAATGTTTTAGCAATGCATAATGGTAAAATAGATTGTCTAAAAAACATGAATCTTGACGGTGAGGTTCAGGTAATTGGTGATGGTTATAGCGATTATGTAATGAGAGAAGCCGGTATCGCGGATAAGTTTTTTGCCTATACCGAAAATGTACACCGAGAAAAAGCTGCAAAAAATGCAGATTATATTACACCTAACCTTGATGAATTTTTATTTGTGAACGATTTACCTAGAAAAATCTCTTACCCTAAAAATAGGATAAAGATGTTATTGTTAGAAAATGTGCATCCAGATGCTTTTAAGAGTCTATCTGAAGCAGGTTTCTCTGTAGAAACTGTTGGCCATAGTTTAACAGAAGAAGAATTAATAGAAAAAATAAAAGGCGTACATGTACTTGGTATACGTTCTAAAACGCAAGTAACCAAAAATGTACTAGAAGCAGCGAATAAGCTTATGGTTGTTGGTGCTTTTTGTATTGGAACTACGCAAATAGATCTAGATGCTTGTAAGAGCAAAGGGGTTGTTGTGTTTAACGCTCCTTATAGTAATACACGTTCTGTTGTAGAACTGGCAATTGGTGAGATTATTATGCTTATGCGTAGTGTCTTTACTCGTAGTACAGAAATACACCAAGGGCAATGGAATAAAACTGCTGCAAATTCTAGAGAAGTGCGTGGTAAAAACTTAGGTATTGTTGGTTACGGTAATATTGGTAAGCAACTATCGGTTTTGGCAGAAGCTTTAGGAATGCGCGTATACTACTATGATGTTAATGATCAATTAGCGCTAGGTAATGCTATAAAATGTAATACGCTAGAAGATTTATTAAACATTTCAGATGTTGTTACCCTTCATATAGATGATAACAAGGCTAATCTTAATTTTATTGGTGAACGAGAGATCAATCAAATGAAAAATGGGGCTATTTTTATCAATTTAGCACGTGGTTTTGTGGTTGATATTCCTGCGTTAGCAGCGGCATTAAAGAGCGGTAAAATTGCAGGTGCAGCAATAGATGTATTCCCGGAAGAACCAAGAAGTAATGGTGTCTTTGAAACAGAACTTAGAGGGTTAGAAAATGTTATTTTAACACCGCATGTTGGGGGAAGTACAGAAGAAGCTCAAGCAAACATTGCAGATTTTGTGCCAAATAAAATTATGGATTATATGAATTCTGGAAATACGGTTGATGCTGTAAATTTCCCGAATATTCGTTTACCAAAGCAAAACAAATCACATCGTTTTTTACATATCCATAAAAACGTGCCTGGCGTTATGGCTAAAGTTAATAAAGTTTTGGCAGAATATGAATTGAATATAACGGGTCAGTATTTATCTACCGATAATGAGGTAGGCTACGTAATATCTGATGTGAATAAGGAATACAATAAAGATGTTATAAAGGAATTGAAGAAAATAGAAAATACGATTAAATTTAGAGTTCTTTATTAGTCTTTTCGAAATAAATGGAAGCCCAAGAATTTTTTTCTTGGGCTTTTTTTAGTTTTATAGGCATAGCTATCGCTTCCATGCTGTTTCACAACAATTTGTTGCGCTAGGCTACGTTATGAAATATCTTGTAGGAAAATTCTATATTAATTGCTCAGGTACAAATTACCATTGTGAAAAAATTTTATAAATATTATTTATTAGTTATAACCATCATTGTCTTAACGGTGCTCATTCAGTCTATTATTCAATATTCGTTGAGAAACCAAGAACGTATGGCTGCCGTTATTAATGTGGCAGGTAAGCAGCGTATGCTGAGTCAGTTAGTATTGAAAAATTTCTATGAGTGCAATCATTATGAATGTGATTATTCAGAATTAAAAATAGCGCTTGCTAAATTATATAGGACAGATGAAATCTTAGAAATAGGAGATGAGAAACTAGGTTTTTATCCTGTAGAAAATACTGAGATCATTGCTGATTTTAAAAAAATGCAACCTCATTTAGAGTATATCTACACGCATTTAAATGATATGGATCACATTGCTGAAGTTCCTGTAGAGGAGCTTACCAGTCATGTAGATGATTTCTTAAAAATTATGGATGGTATTGTTCTTAAATTTCAACAAGAATCAGAAGAAGAAATAAAGACAATTATGATTATTGAGATAGAATTAGCGGTGCTTTCGCTCTTCATTATCCTTTTTGAAATCTTTTATATTGTCAACCCTATAATCAGGAAAACTAGCTCACAGAATAAAAAGCTTAAAGAAATTTCATGGCATCAATCACATGCCTATGCTTCACATATGAAGAATATTAAAGATCTTCAGCATGTTTTGAAAATTGAGAAAAAAATAGAAAACAAAGAAGATTTAGTCGCTTGCGTAGTAACGGAATTAGACGCGCTGAATGAGGTTTCGGAAAACATGATAAAGTCTCTAGAAAGCGATAAGAAAGAGGTTAGTGGGTTAGATGCTGTTTTAAATAAATTAGATACTTTTTTTAGTAAGAAAAAATAATATTATTGATGGTGATAAGGTTCATTTTTTAAAATGGTAAACGCTCTATATACTTGCTCTACGACAAACAGTCTGATCATTTGATGTGAGAATGTCATTTTTGATAGACTTATTTTTCCTTGTGCTTTACTATAAACTGCTGCACTAAAGCCATAAGGACCCCCAATAACAAAAACAAGTTGTTTAATGCCAGAATTCATTTTTTTTTGTAAGTAATTAGAGAAATCAACAGAAGTAAACTGTTTTCCATTTTCGTCTAACAAAATAAGAGCATCCGTCGGATTTATTTTTTTTAAAATCGCTTCGCCTTCTTTTTCCTTCTGTTGCGCTTCTGATAAATTTTTGGTGTTTTTGATGTCAGGAATAAGTTCTAAATCAAATTTAACATAATGTTTAAGTCTATTTTCGTATTCTTCAATGAGTTGCGATAGGTAGCTGCTATCTGTTTTGCCTATGGCTAAAAGTTTGATGGTCATAGTGCAAATTTAATTAGAATTTTTGCGTTTAATATTATAGAATATAAATTTATAGGGATTCTTATCTGAGTAAAGTATTTAGTAAATTAGCAATTAAGAAAATGTAGGAATGATTTCAAAAGAGCAATTTGACAAAGAAATAGCATTAATTATAGCAAATGCAATCCGTGAAGATGTAGGCGATGGAGATCATAGTTCGCTTGCTTGCATACCTTCAACAGCAACAGGCAAAGCTAAACTATTGGTAAAGGATACCGGAATTATCGCGGGGATAGACTTTGCAAAGCAAGTGTTTAATTACGTTGATAAGGATTTAAAAATAGAGACACTATTACAAGAGGGTGATGCTGTAAAACATGGTGATATTGTGTTTTATGTAGAAGGTAGCTCTCAAAGCATTTTAAAATCAGAACGCTTGGTGTTAAATGCAATGCAACGTATGAGTGCCATTGCTACAAAAACAAATAACTTTGTACAGCTATTAGAAGGTACGGGAACCAAAATTTTGGATACCCGAAAAACGACTCCTGGAATTAGAGCACTAGAAAAATGGGCGGTAAAAATTGGAGGAGGCGAGAATCATAGATTTGCCTTGTATGATATGATTATGCTAAAAGACAATCATATAGATTTTGCAGGGGGTTTAGGTAAGGCTATAGAAAAAACAAAAAACTATTTAAAAGAGACGAAAAGGGATCTAAAAATTATTGTAGAAGCAAGAGACTTAAATGAAGTTCAGCAAATTCTTGATGCTGAAGGTGTGTATAGAATACTATTAGATAATTTTTCATTTAAAGATACCAAAGCAGCAGTTAAATTAATAGGCAGTCAGTGTCTAACAGAATCTTCTGGAGGTATAAATGAGCATACTATTCGCGACTATGCGGAGTGTGGTGTAAATTATATATCGTCAGGTGCACTAACACATTCAGTGTACAATATGGATCTAAGCCTTAAAGCAGTATAGATGTCTGCATTAGAAGAAAAGATAGATAAAATACCGATTGTAAATTGGTTTGCAGGCTTGCTTAAAAAAGTGAAATTTGCCGCTCTTGAAGGGCTATCATTATATGAGCTTATAGAAATGTACTTGTCAGGAATAGTTCAAGGGGCAATGTCAACCAGAGCTAGTGCAATTGCATTTAGTTTATTTATGGCACTTTTTCCTTTGCTGATATTTTTACTGAGTTTATTACCGTTCTTAATTCCCTATATTCAGATAGATGGTGAAACAAATTTTGAGTCGGATTTTTTAGCCTTCTTGGAATCTTTTCTGCCAACAGCCACGGGAGATTATTTTGAAGAAATTTTCATTCAAATAAAAGATCAAAAAAGAGGTGGCTTACTTTCTTCCACCTTTGTAATATCTATTTTCTTGGTAGCAAATGGTGTTAACGCAATTTTTGGTGGTTTTGAAAATTCATACCACGTTAATTTAACGCGACACTTCTTTAGACAATATTTATATGCACTTTTAGTGGGGTTAATCTTATCAATTCTCTTAATAGTTGCAGCAATTTCTTATGTTTATTCAGAATTTTATATTGTGGAATATGCCAGTGATTTGGTCACAAAAACTTACGGTACTAATTTAGAAGAAACAGATATTATAGGCGTGCAGATCGCTAAGGTCTTATTTTTTATTATTTTATCGTATTTAACGACCGCCATATTGTATTATTTTGGAACGGCAGAAGGTAAGCAAGCAAAATTTTTCTCGGCAGGAGCTACAATGACCACTTTATTATTCATCTTTACATCGTATCTTTTTGGGGTATATGTAGAGAAATTTGCGAGATACAATGAGTTATACGGGGCTTTAGGAGGTTTATTAATATTAATGGTGTTTATTTGGTTAAATTCTAATATATTGTTGCTAGGTTTTGAACTGAATGCAACAATAAACGCTGTTCGAAATAATATAAACCAAAAGGATGAAACACCATAAGCTATTACTTTTTTTTATAGGGCTTTTTTTAGTTAATTTTAGTTATGGTCAATCCATCTTTGATGAATGGAAAACGATTGATGATCGTACAGGGAAACCAAAAGGCGTAATCAAAATTTACAAGAAAGATGGCCAGATGTATGGCGATATTGTAAAGGTATTAGAAGAAGGGAAAGAGAATTTTAAATGCACTAAATGTGAGGGCGATTTAAAAGATGCACCTGTTTTAGGAATGACAATTATAAAAGGTGCAGAAGATGATGGTGATGGAGAGTGGAAGGGAAAGTATTTATTTGATCCAGAGCAGGCAATGACCTTTCGTTGCAAGATTTGGTTAAATCCAGATAATCCTGATGAGCTTAAAGTCCGAGGATATTTAGCATTTATTTACCGTACACAAACTTGGATACGTGTAAAAGATTAGAACACCGTAGCATGCCTTATTTCATTAATGTAATTCTTCCCATACCGTTAGAAAAACTGTTTACGTACAGTATTTCTGAGGCTGAAGCTGGTTTTTTGCAATCAGGAATGCGTGTTGCAGTTCCTTTTGGTAAATCTAAAATATACACAGCTTTGGTGCATGAAGTGCATCAGAAACCACCCGTTATTTATGAGGCTAAAGAAATTCATCAAATTTTAGATGAAGCACCTTTAGTAACTGTGATGCAATTAAAGCATTGGTTTTGGATTGCAGATTATTACATGTGTAGTGTAGGCGAGGTTTTTAGATCTGCTGTACCTAATGCATTTTTATTAGAAAGTGAGACGTTAATCTTAAGGAATAAGAATTTTCAGTCCAATGAAAATGAACTGCTAGATGATGAATTTTTAGTATTTGAAGCTTTAGAGCATCAATCTATATTGCGAGTACAGGAGATAAGTGCAATTCTAGGGAAAAAGAACGTACTTCCGGTATTAAACCGCCTCTTGGATAAAAATATCATCATTTTAAAAGAAGAGGTATATGAGCAATATAAGCCGAAAATGGTTCGGTATGTTCGTATGGGAAATGCCTATAAATCAGAAGAAAAATTAGAAGAATTATTAAATACTTTGACAAGGGCTCCAAAACAAAGTCAAGTGGTGCTTACGTTGTTTCAATTACAAGCGAGTTCAAAGAAGCCAATTAAGGTTTCAGATTTAGAAGTTGCTAGTAAAAGTTCTTCGGCCATTATAAAAACACTGATAGATAAAGCAGTATTGGAGGAGTATTTTATTCAAACAGATAGAGTAGTTTACCAAGACGACGGAGCAAATGAAAGTTTAAAATCTTTAAATGAATATCAATTAGCGGCATTAAAAGATATCAAACTAGGTTTTGAAAAAAACTTGCCGACTCTTTTACATGGAGTTACTTCTTCTGGTAAAACAGAAGTTTATGTAAAATTGATAGAAGAATGTATTCGGTCTAATAAACAGGCTTTGTATCTATTACCAGAGATTGCTTTAACAACCCAATTAATTTCGAGGCTTCAAGAATATTTTGGAGAAAAAGTAGCGGTGTACCATTCTAAATATAGTGTGCAAGAACGCGTAGAAGTTTGGAATAATGTTTTGGCAAACAAAGTAAAAGCGCAAATTGTTATTGGAGCAAGATCTGCTTTGTTTATGCCTTTTGCGGATTTAGGTCTGGTCATTGTAGATGAAGAACATGAAAGTTCTTTTAAACAATATGACCCCGCACCAAGATACCACGCTCGTGATGCGGCAATAGTATTAGGTAAGTTGCATAAAGCTAAGATTTTATTAGGTTCTGCTACGCCTAGCGTAGAAAGTTATTATAATGCGCAAATTGGCAAATACGGGTATACTAGCATTCTAAGAAGATTTGGTGATGTACAAATGCCAGATGTAGAACTGGTTGATATCAAAGAGCTGACTAGGAAAAAGAGAATGAAAGGGCATTTCTCTGAACGATTATTAGAAGAGATTACAGAAACGCTAGAGAGCGGAGCGCAAGTTATTCTATTTCAAAATAGAAGAGGCTATGCACCAATTATGGAATGTACTACGTGTGGGCATTCTCCGCAATGTCCTAATTGTGATGTAAGTCTAACCTACCATCAGCATAAAAAACAATTGCGTTGCCATTATTGTAGCTATAATATTGCAGTGCCCTTAGCATGTGAAGCTTGCGGTAGTAGTACTTTAGATACTAAAGGTTTTGGTACGGAACAGGTAGAGCAAGAATTACAAACCTTATTTCCGGAAGTAAAAGTTGGCCGTATGGATTTGGATACGACTAGAGGGAAATATGGATATGAAAAAATAATTACAGCCTTTGAACAACAAGAGATAGATATTTTAGTAGGTACGCAAATGCTTACGAAAGGATTAGATTTCAGGAATGTGAATTTAGTGGGGATTATGAATGCAGATACGTTGTTAAATTTTCCAGATTTTAGGGCCCACGAACGCAGTTATCAGTTGTTAACCCAGGTTTCTGGTAGGGCAGGACGTACTAAAAAACGAGGAAAGGTTATCATACAAAGTTATAATCCATACCATCAAATCTTAAAGCAGGTGTCTACGGGAGATTATGAGGGAATGTTTAAAGAACAATTATATGAGCGGCAACAATACAAATACCCCCCTATAAATAGAATTATTAAAGTAACCTTTAAACACAAAGATTATAACAAGCTCAATGAAGCTGCAGAGTGGTTTACACAGGGGTTAAGGAATGCATTTGGTATTCATGTGTTGGGACCAGAATTTCCTCCTGTTTCTAGAATTAGAAATCAATATTTGAAGCATGTTTTAATAAAGATACCCAACGGCCAAGCTTTGGGTAAAACTAAAAATAGCATTAAAAGAATTGAAAAATCTTTTAATGCTATTTCGCAGTACGCTAGCGTACGAGTAATCTACAATGTAGATTATATATAGTTTAAACGTTGTTTAACGCTTCCGCTAATTCTGTTTTTTTGTTTCTACTTAGAGGAATAGAGCGCCCACTTACTTCAACATTTTTACTGTTGAACTTCTCTACTTTTTCTAAATTGATAATATAAGATTTATGAATTCTCAAGAATTTATCGTCTGGTAATTGTTCTTCAAAAGACTTCATTGTAGATAAAATTACAATATTAGCTTCATCCGTAACCAGTTTAATATAATCACCAAGTGCTTCAATCCATTTGATGTCGTTTAAAATTACTTTTCTCTTTTTTAGATTACTTTTAACAAAAATATGTTCCTCATCTTCATTAATCCTATGTAGTTGCTCAAATTTAGCGACAGCTCTTTTTACAGAAGCGTCAAATCGAGACATAGTGATAGGTTTATGCAAGTAATCAGTGACATCATAGTCAAAAGCTTTTAGTGCATAGTCTGGTTTTCCAGTAATTAAAATAACTTGAGGTCTGTTGTCTAACGATTCAAGGAGATCAAAACCACTAATAATAGGCATTTCAACATCAAGGAAAATTAGATCAATTTCATTGTTCTTGATTCCATTTTTTGCCTCAATTGCATTACTGTACTCGGCTACTAGCGCCAGGTTCGGATGGTTATTCACCAATTTAGCAACTGCCATCCTCTGCATGGATGAATCGTCTACAATTATACTTCTTAATTTCATAAAAGGTTGATTTGTGGGGTTAAATCATAGGCAAAGTACTGAAAAAACACGATGAACTACAACAAAAGATGTGAATATGGTATAATTTGTTGTGTAATCAGCAAAATACATGATTAAAAATTTAGGTTAAGTTTATTTTTTTAGCATAACTTTATGGATACTGAATCTAATAACGAAGTTTTTGCAGAAATCTTGTGTAAAGTCAGAAATATTATTACTTTTGCGCTCTTAAAAATATATTAATATGAATCATTACGAAACTGTTTTCATTTTGAATCCCGTTCTATCTGATACTCAGATAGAGGAAACAGTTAAGAAATTTGAAGATTTCTTAATTACTAAAGGTGCCAAAATGGTATCTAAAGAAAATTGGGGCCTAAAAAAATTGGCTTACCCAATACAACACAAAAAAAGTGGTTTTTACCATTTGTTTGAATTCAGTTCTCCAGGAGAGGTAGTTTCCCCTTTTGAGTTAGAATTCAGAAGAGATGAGCGTATCATGCGTTTTTTAACAGTAAAGTTAGACAAGCATGCTATTTCATGGGCAGAAAGAAGAAGAACAAAGTTAAAAACTAAAGCTTAAGTTATGTCATCAATAGAACAACAAGCAAAAGGTAAAAAAGACGGAGAAATTAGATATTTAACTCCTTTAAATATTGATACTAATTCTCAGAAGAAGTATTGTCGTTTTAAGAAATCTGGTATTAAGTATGTAGATTACAAAGATCCAGACTTTTTAATTAAATTAGTTAATGAGCAAGGTAAATTACTTCCAAGAAGACTTACTGGAACTTCATTAAAGTACCAAAGAAAAGTGGCTGTAGCTGTGAAAAGAGCACGTCATTTAGCATTAATGCCATATGTTGGTGATTTATTAAAATAAAAAAAAACGGACAATGGAACTTATATTAAAAGAAGACGTTCAGAATTTAGGATTTAAGGATGATTTAGTTACTGTGAAAAACGGTTACGGTAGAAACTTTCTTATTCCTAATGGTTTAGCTACAATGGCTACTGTTTCTGCCAAAAAAGTGTTAGCAGAAAACTTAAAGCAAAGAGCTCATAAAGAAAAGAAAATTGTTGATGCAGCTACTAAAATAGCAGAATCATTAAAACAATTAGAAATTAAAATTGCTGCTAAATCTGGTGCAGGAGACAAGTTATTTGGATCTGTAACTAACATTGATTTAGCGGAAGCTTTAGCAAAAGAAGGTCAAGAAATCGAGAAAAAATTCATCTCAATTGCAGGTGGAGCTATCAAGAGAACAGGTCCTTACAATGCGCAAATCAGATTACATAGAGAGGTAGTTGTAGATTTTGTTTTTGAAGTAGTTGGTACTAAGTAAGAAAAATAGTTAACAAATAGTTAACAAATATTTTATAAAAAAAGAGTCATGTTCGCATGGCTCTTTTTTTTTGCGCTAAATTCGCCGTAAACTATAAACTCACTCAATTATGTTTAAAAAGGCTTATGCAGTATTTGTTCTGTTATTTGTCTCCTTCGGGGCACTATCTCAGGTTACGACCTCTAATATTAAGGGTCTTATTATTGACGATGTTAATGAACCATTATTTGGCGCTAACATTGTAGCAGTTCATACACCAACAGGTACTACCTACGGTGCGATTTCTAATGAAGACGGTAGATTTAATTTACTAAATTTAAGAGTAGGGGGTCCTTACGAGGTATCTATCTCATATATTGGGTACAAAACACAATCTAAGTCGGATGTTTATTTAACTTTAGGTCAAACTTTTAATGTAAATGTTACCTTGGCTTCTGATAGTCAGGCTTTACAGGAAGTTGTGGTAGTATCAGATCAAAGTGGAACCTTTGGTAGTGATCGTACAGGTGCAGAAACTAGTGTTGGGCGCAGAGAATTAACGCGTCTGCCAACAATATCTAGATCTGCTTCAGATTTTACGCGATTAGAGCCTACAGCAAGTGGCAACTCTTTCGGAGGGCGTAATGATCAATACAACAACTTTTCTTTAGATGGTGCTATTTTTAATAACCCATTTGGTTTGGATTCTCCAACACCTGGAGGGCAAACAGGATCACAGCCTATTTCTTTAGATGCTATTGAGCAAATACAAGTATCTACAGCTCCATATGATGTATCGCAATCAGGTTTTACTGGAGCAACCGTAAATGCAGTTACTAAAAGCGGTACTAACGAATTTCATGGTACGGTGTATGGGTTCTTTAGAAATGAAGATTTAACCGGTGGTAAGGTAAAAGGTGAAGACGTTATCAAACCTAAATTATCACAAAATCAATATGGTGTTAGTATAGGAGGTCCTATAGTTAAAAATAAATTGTTCTTTTTTGCGAATTTTGAAAAAGAAGAAAGAGATGACTTAGGAACTAATGGATGGATTCCGAATACGGGTTCTGGCGCTATAAATGAGTCTAGAGTATTAGAATCAGATTTAATGGCTGTGCAATCGGCATTAGCGGGTCTTGGTTATGATACTGGTGCTTATAGTGGTTTTACCTACGGATCAGGTTCTACAAAGGGACTTTTTAAATTAGATTGGAATATTAATGATAAGAACAGGTTAGCACTTATCTATAATTTTTTAGATGCATCTAGTGAAAAACCAGCTCACCCTACAGCAATTGGGCTTAGAGGACCTAGTTTTTCTACGCTACAATTTGAAAAATCTGGATATGAAATCAATAATAAATTAAATTCATTTCAATTAGAATTAAACTCTACCCTATCTGATGAAGTAACAAATAAGTTACAAGTGGGGTATACGCATTTTGATGATTTTAGAGATCCGCTTTCTTCGCCGGCTCCAAGTATTCTTATTCAAGATGGTGCGGGATCTAATTATATAGTAGCAGGTCATGAGCCTTTTTCTATTCACAATAGGTTAGATCAAAAAGTTTTTCAGTTAACTAATAATATGAACATTTTTAAAGGGAACCACACCTATACGGTTGGATTTTCTTTTGAAAAGTTTCAATTTGACAACTCTTTCAATTTAGGTAATTATGGAGGTACGTTTGGTTTTGATGTTAATGGTACTCCAAATGATTTTAGTGACGATCGTAATTTTCAGTCTGTAGCAGAATTTTTATCTTTTGCACAACCAGGAGGATTAATTGATGGGATGATTCAAGGTGCTGAAGCTCAATTTGCAAATAACAATCAATTTGATGATGGAGACGGGTGGCAGTTGGCAGAAACTAATGTAGGTCAATTATCTTTCTATGTTCAGGATGAATGGAGTGCTACAGAGAATTTAAAATTGACCTATGGTATTCGTTTTGATAAGCCGCTTTATTTTGATACTAGAGATAAGATTAGAGAAAATATCGAAAGAAAAATTGGAAATTATCAGCCAGATAATTTATACTACAATCCAAATACAGGTGAGCAAACTACGATTGATTCAGAAACTTTACCGAATAATAACTGGTTAGTTTCTCCAAGATTTGGTTTTAACTGGGATTTAAAAGGTGATAAAACAACGCAATTACGAGGTGGTACAGGTGTATTTACAGGTAGATTACCATTTGTATGGTTAGGTAATCAAGTGCAAGGGGTAGATTTCTTTTTCTATCAAGCAGTAGATCCTGATTTTCAATGGCCGCAAGTTTGGAGAACTAATTTAGGAGTTGATCATCGTTTTGATAACGATATTGTGTTAACGGCAGATGTTTCCTATACTAAGGATTTGAATGCTGCACACGTTCAAAACTGGGGATTAGATACGCCTAGCGGAACTTTAAATGCACCGGGTGATAATAGATCTGTGTATGAGGCTGGTGATTTTGCATCAAATGCTTTTGGAGGGTCTACTAATGCTTACGTATTTACAAACTCAGATAAGGGAAGAGTATGGAATGCATCTGTTAAGGCTCAGAAAAATTTTAATAATGGCTTGTATGTAATGGGGGCTTATAGTTATTTAAATGCTAAAGATGTAAACTCAATAGAAGCAGAGATTACGGGAGATGCGTTTGATTTTAATCCAACTCTAGGAAATGCTAATGAAGATGTGTTAGGTTTCTCTAAATATGGAGATACCCACAGATTTATTGGGGTGTTGTCTAAGAACTTTGAATATGGTCAAGGAAAATGGAATACAACAATTTCAACGTTCTTTGAGTACGGACAAGGAGCTCGTTACAATTATACCTATGCAGGAAATATTAACGGCGATAGTTCTTTCCAAAATAACGATTTATTATATATTCCGACTGCTGCAGAAGTTGGGCAAATGCAATTTTCAGGAGCAGGTCAAGCAGAAGCTTTTGAAGCGTATATTCAACAAGATGATTATTTAAGTGATAATAGAGGTGAGTATATGGAGCGTTATGGCGCATTAGCACCGTGGAGAGGTAAATGGGATATGAAAATATTACAGGATTACACCTTTAATAATGATAATAAAATTCAATTTAGTATTGATGTTCTTAATGTAGGTAACTTAATTAATTCTGATTGGGGTGTTATCCAACAGCCTAATAATGTGAGTCCTATTGGAGTTTCTGTAGATGCTACCAATACGCCAACTTACACATTTGACCCTAGTTTAACTAAGACATACGGGTTTGATGCTAGTTTAGCATCAAGATGGCAAGCGCAATTTGGAGTGCGTTACATCTTCTAATGAAAAATAAATAATATTAAATCTTAAAAAGGCTGTACAATTTGTACAGCCTTTTTATTTTTGCCAAGATTTTGAATTTGTACAAAAGCAAATCAAACAGTAAAAGCAAGTAATGAAGTATACAAGACTTACAAAGCAGCAGTTAGAAGAATTGCATCAGGAGTTTATTAATTTCTTAGCCACACAATCTATCACAGGGGATGAATGGGAAAAAATTAAAACAGATACTCCAGAAGTAGCGGAAGAAGAAATAGACGTTTTTTCAGATTTAGTTTGGGAGGGTGTTTTGAATAAAGTAGATTTTGTGGAGAATATTTCAGCGCAACAAATGCACTTATTCCATTTAACAGATAAAGAGATGAAATTAATATCTGTAAAGGTGATGAACCCTGAGATAGACTTAACAACAGAAATAGGCTTTAATTGGTTTAAGAAAAACTGGCAGTCAGATTTTGTAGAATATCTTTCTGCATCTAAAGCCTATAAGGACGATAAGAACCTGGATAAATTTGAACTTATAAAAAAAGGTGCTGTAATTACAAAAGGGGAGTTGTATCAATGGTTTGAAAAAGTCATAGGATAAGTCGATATTAGCGGCTGATTTCTGAGAACTCACGTTAATTTTGAATTTCAGAACTTTTGTGAGTACGGCATAAGCGTAATTTAAGATAGCGTTTAATACTAATTTAAGGTCTTAGTAAAGACAAGAACACATACTATTACATGGCACAAAAACCATCTATTCCAAAAGGAACCAGAGATTTTACACCTTCAGAGGTCGTAAAGCGTAATTATATATTTGATACGATCAAAAAGAATTTTCAAACGTTCGGTTTTCAACCTATTGAAACACCCTCTTTTGAAAACTCTGATACCTTAATGGGGAAGTATGGCGACGAAGGAGATCGTTTAATATTTAAAATATTAAATTCTGGAGATTATTTAAATAAAGTAGATGATGCTATTTATCGTGAGAAGAACTCAAATGCTATAACTTCAAAAATCTCGGAGAAAGCATTGCGTTATGATCTTACAGTTCCCTTTGCGCGTTATGTAGTAATGCATCAAAACGAAATAGACTTTCCGTTTAAAAGATATCAGATACAACCAGTTTGGAGAGCAGATAGGCCTCAGAAAGGTCGTTTTAGAGAATTCTATCAATGTGATGCAGATGTCGTAGGTTCAAACTCATTATTGCAGGAGGTAGAGTTTGTGCAATTGTATGATGCTGTATTTGCTGATTTAAAGTTAGATGGGGTGACCATCAAGATGAATAATAGAAAAATCTTAGCCGGTATCGCGGAGGTAATTGGTGCAAAAGATAATTTAATAGACTTTACTGTTGCATTAGATAAATTAGATAAAATTGGGGAAGAAGGTGTTAAGAAGGAAATGCTAGAAAAAGGTATTTCTGAGGCTTCTATAGAAAAAGCATCACCATTGTTTAATTTAACAGGAACTAATTTAGAGCAGTTAGATGCTTTAGAGAAGCTTTTATCCTCTTCAGAAGAAGGAGCAAAAGGGGTAGAGGAACTTCGGTTTATTATGGAAACAATTTCTGAGCTTGGCTTGCAAACAGCAACTTTGGCTATAGATGTTACTTTAGCCCGTGGACTTAATTATTATACAGGAGCTATTTTTGAAGTTGGAGCTCCAGAAGGAGTGAAGATGGGTTCTATTGGTGGCGGTGGTCGTTATGATGACTTAACGGGTATATTTGGGTTAAAAGATGTAAGTGGCGTAGGTATTTCTTTTGGATTAGATAGAATCTACCTAGTTTTAGAAGAATTGGATCTTTTTCCGGAAGCGATAGATCGCTCTTTACAAGTGTTGTGTGTTAATTTTGGAGAGAAAGAAGCATTAACAGCACTAAAATTAGTGACTAACTTAAGGAAAATAGGTATCAAGGCAGATGTGTATCCTAGCAGCGCTAAAATGCAAAAGCAAATGAAATATGCAAATAACAGAAACGTGCCTTTTGTTATTTTGATAGGGGATGAGGAATTAGCAAATAACTCTTTTGTAGTTAAAAATATGAAAGCGGGTTCTCAAGAGACCTATAGCTTGGATAAGGTAGAAGAATTTAGTGCTACGCTATAATTCTTTTTTAATGGCTTTAATAACGGTTTTGTAATACGTTGCGGAATGTGGCACGTACTTTTTAGGGTTTGCCATTCCCCAAGTTTCTTCAGAAAATTTTATAAGCGAGGTGAGTTGTAAATCTTCCACTTCGCTTTCTTGTTTTATTAGCTCTTGTAATGGTACTTTTAATTCAGCAATAAAAGTGTGGTGAAACTCTGCGTCAATTAATTCAAGATGATGATTTTGAATGGATTTGAAGACGCCTATTTTTTTTAAATCATTCTTAGAAACTAGCAAACCAATCTCTTCTTCAATTTCTCTTAGTGCAGCAGTTTCAATGGCTTCTCCAGCGTGTATGTGTCCCGCAACAGAAACATCAAACAATAGAGGGAAAGTATTTTTGTCTTTCCCCCGTTGTTGTAATAAAATTTGATGATTTTTTGTATAAAACCAGATATGAACTGTTTGATGAAAAATGCCATCACGGTGAGCTACGGACTTCAAAACGGTTTCACCTGTTTTAAGACCATTATCGGTTACGATGTCAATTAGTTCATCCATATTTTAGTAAAAAATCTGTCACCTTAAAAAATAATAAGATGTACTTTATTCGAAATAACTAAATGTTTCTCCGTCTTTAATATTTAATACAGTTTCATATATAAGTTTAATAACATTTTCTACGTCATCTTGGTGTACAGTTTCTACTGTAGTATGCATATAGCGTAGTGGTAAAGAAATTAAGGCAGAAGCTACACCGCCATTGCTATACGCAAAAGCGTCTGTATCCGTACCTGTATAGCGAGAAGAAGCCATTCTTTGAAAAGGTATGTTATTAGCTTCAGCAGTTTTGATAATACGTTCACGTAATTTATTTTGAACGGCAGGAGCATAAGAGATTACAGGGCCAGCACCTATTTCCGTATGACCTTGTTTTTTCTTATCAATCATAGGAGTTGTGGTATCATGACATACATCTGTAACTATGGCAACATTAGGTTTAATAGTTTGTGTAATCATCTCAGCGCCTCTAAGACCAATTTCTTCTTGTACAGAATTGGTAATGTAGAGTCCAAACGGTAATTTCTTTTTATTTTCATGTAAAAGTCGCGCTACTTCTGCAATCATAAAACCACCAGCTCTATTGTCTATTGCTCTGCAGACAAATTTATTTCCGTTTAAAATTTGGAACGTATCAGGGTAGGTAATAACACATCCCACGTGAACACCCATCTTTTCTACCTCTTTCTTATCCTTTGCGCCTATGTCAATAAATATATTATCTAGTTTTGGAGCTTCTTCTTTAGAATTATCACGAGTGTGTATTGCTGGCCATCCAAAAATACCTTTTACAATACCTTTATCAGTGTGGATATTCACCCATTTAGAAGGTGCAATTTGATGGTCACTTCCGCCATTTCTAATAACATACAGTAATCCTTCGTCAGTAATGTAATTTACATACCAAGAAATTTCATCAGAATGTCCTTCTATAACAACCTTGTACTTAGCGTCAGGGTTGATAACACCAACAGCTGTGCCGTAGGTGTCCGTAATAAAAGTGTCTACATATGGTTTAAGGTATTCCATCCAAATTTTCTGACCTTCAGATTCGTATCCGGTAGGAGAAGCGTTATTTAAGTATTTTTCTAAAAACTCAATTGATTTTTTAGTTAGAATTTTATTTGTACTCATTATATGTGTATTTTCTAACGAAGTTAAGAATATTCACTTTTATTTAATAGCAATGCTGTGGTTTATTATTAATTTTGATATTCAGTTTGTGATAATTTTATAGATGAAAAAGAACTTCTTATTAGCCTCTTTGTTACTTATATATTCTTTTTGCTTTGGGCAGGAAGAAGAAACCCCATTAGATTCCATTGCAGAAAAGATGATTATCATGGAGGGCGATTCTATTATGCAAAGCACTATTGCTTTAGAAGAGTATTATGTTTTTAGTAAACTTAAATTTTCTAGCTACGAGGAAAAATTAAGGTATTATATATTAAGGAGGAAAACATTAAAGGTGTATCCATACGCGAAATTAGCAGCGGATAGGCTTACAGAATTAAATGATAGCTTAACTAGGATAACGAAGAACTCAGATAAAAGGAAGTACACTAGAGAGATTCAGAAGTATATTGAGGGAGAGTTTTCTGATGAATTAAAGAAGTTAACACGCACGGAAGGGCAAATCTTGGTAAAACTTATTCATCGGCAAACGGGTAATACGGCTTTTGATCTGGTGAAAGAATTAAGGAACGGTTGGCGAGCATTTTGGTATAATGCCACGGCTAAAATGTTTAAGATAAGTATAAAGGAAGAGTTTCATCCGGAGTTGGTGCATGAAGACTATCTAATTGAAGATATTTTACAGCGTGCTTTTTCTGAATTCAGAATAGAAAGACAGAAGTCGGCCTTAAATTTTGACTACTCTCAGCTTACAGACAAGTGGTCTGCACAAAAGAAATGATACTTGTATTTGTTTATATGGTTAATTTCATGTAAATTTAATACCCTGATTTTTTCAAAGGGATTATTTTTCAAACTTTTTTTGTATTGTAAAACCTTGTGATAGTGGTTATTGCGAAGTGTGATTAATATTTTTTAAAAAAACTTTCCAAAAACGCTTGTGGGTTTTAAAAGAGGGTGTATATTTGCAGCCGCTTAGGGAAACAACGATACTTAATTAGGCGGAGATAAAAAGTTCATTGACATATTGTAAGACAGCGTTTAATTACTGGAAACGGTAATTAAATAAATTGAATTAACATAATAGCTTAAAGAATATAGAGGGCTAGGATTCGGATGATTTGTTAGTTGGTTAATAGATGTTATATAATATTTACAAAACAACGATGAAGAGTTTGATCCTGGCTCAGGATGAACGCTAGCGGCAGGCCTAACACATGCAAGTCGAGGGGTAACAGGGAGCTTGCTCCGCTGACGACCGGCGCACGGGTGCGCAACGCGTATGCAATCTACCTCTTACTAAGGGATAGCCCAGAGAAATTTGGATTAATATCTTATGTGATATGTGACTGGCATCGGTTACATATTAAAGGTTACGGTAAGAGATGAGCATGCGTCTCATTAGTTAGTTGGTAAGGTAACGGCTTACCAAGACTTCGATGAGTAGGGGTCCTGAGAGGGAGATCCCCCACACTGGTACTGAGACACGGACCAGACTCCTACGGGAGGCAGCAGTGAGGAATATTGGACAATGGACGGAAGTCTGATCCAGCCATGCCGCGTGTAGGAAGACTGCCCTATGGGTTGTAAACTACTTTTATACAGGAAGAATAAGATCTACGTGTAGATTGATGACGGTACTGTAAGAATAAGGACCGGCTAACTCCGTGCCAGCAGCCGCGGTAATACGGAGGGTCCGAGCGTTATCCGGAATTATTGGGTTTAAAGGGTCCGTAGGCGGGCTGTTAAGTCAGAGGTGAAATGCTGCGGCTCAACCGTATGCACTGCCTTTGATACTGGCGGTCTTGAGTTATAGTGAAGTGGCTAGAATAAGTAGTGTAGCGGTGAAATGCATAGATATTACTTAGAATACCGATTGCGAAGGCAGGTCACTAACTATACACTGACGCTGATGGACGAAAGCGTGGGTAGCGAACAGGATTAGATACCCTGGTAGTCCACGCCGTAAACGATGGATACTAGCTGTTCGGTTTTCGGACTGAGCGGCCAAGCGAAAGTGATAAGTATCCCACCTGGGGAGTACGTTCGCAAGAATGAAACTCAAAGGAATTGACGGGGGCCCGCACAAGCGGTGGAGCATGTGGTTTAATTCGATGATACGCGAGGAACCTTACCAGGGCTTAAATGTAGATTGACAGGTTTAGAGATAGACTTTTCTTCGGACAATTTACAAGGTGCTGCATGGTTGTCGTCAGCTCGTGCCGTGAGGTGTCAGGTTAAGTCCTATAACGAGCGCAACCCCTGTCGTTAGTTGCCAGCATGTAATGATGGGGACTCTAACGAGACTGCCGGTGCAAACCGTGAGGAAGGTGGGGATGACGTCAAATCATCACGGCCCTTACGTCCTGGGCCACACACGTGCTACAATGGTCGGTACAGAGAGCAGCCACTTAGCGATAAGGAGCGAATCTATAAAACCGATCACAGTTCGGATCGGAGTCTGCAACTCGACTCCGTGAAGCTGGAATCGCTAGTAATCGGATATCAGCCATGATCCGGTGAATACGTTCCCGGGCCTTGTACACACCGCCCGTCAAGCCATGGAAGCCGGGAGTGCCTGAAGTCCGTCACCGTAAGGAGCGGCCTAGGGCAAGATCGGTAACTAGGGCTAAGTCGTAACAAGGTAGCCGTACCGGAAGGTGCGGCTGGAACACCTCCTTTCTAGAGAAAGACATCTCAATTAATAAAAACGAAAGAGTTCTAGTCCTTATATTTTTTTAGTTATGTAGTTTAAATTGCTGTCTTATAATTATGTTATTATAATATTGATTGGGTCGCAAGATTCGCAAAGTGAGAGTCTCATAGCTCAGCTGGTTAGAGCGCTACACTGATAATGTAGAGGTCGGCAGTTCGAGTCTGCCTGAGACTACTGCCTAGAGCAGATTTTTAGTTGAGGAATTGATTAAGAGTTTGGTTTAGAAAAACGTTCATTAAAATAAGGATGCTAATTAAATTAGTATCACTTGAAAGGAAATTTTAGAGGTTGAGTATAGCCGTTATAAGTACTGTTAACTAATAACTGTTAACTGATCACTAAAAGACGGGGGATTAGCTCAGCTGGCTAGAGCGCCTGCCTTGCACGCAGGAGGTCATCGGTTCGACTCCGATATTCTCCACCAGGCAATGCCTGAGGATATTTATATCTTCAAGTATTGAGGAGGATTCATTGATAATTTTGTTATCAGTGAAGACTCACCACAAGTTCATTGACATATTGGGACAAAGTGAATTACAATTATCTTCAGGGATATTGTAATCACAGTAAACACAAATTTAAAAATAGAGTAAAGTACGATAGAGGTACTACTGTATTTATACGGTAGTAATTATATATAATAGAATAAAAAGGACTAGTGACAAGCTAGAAAAGGGCGTATGGGGGATGCCTAGGCTCTCAGAGGCGATGAAGGACGTGATAAGCTGCGAAAAGCTGCGGGGAGGTGCACACAACTTGTGATCCGCGGATATCCGAATGGGGCAACCTGTCTGGTTGAAGGCCAGTCGTGATCGTAAGATCAAGCAAACCCGGTGAACTGAAACATCTAAGTAGCCGGAGGAGGAGAAAACAAAAGTGATTCCGTTAGTAGTGGCGAGCGAACGCGGATTAGCCCAAACCAGTATTGTTTCGGCAATGCTGGGGTTGTAGGACCACGATATTTGATGCGCGATGAATTAGAACTATTTGGAAAGATAGGCCGAAGACGGTGATAGCCCGGTATAAGTAAAGGACGTTATTGATAGTGGTATCCTGAGTAGTGCGGGGCACGTGAAACCTTGTATGAATTTGCCGGGACCATCCGGTAAGGCTAAATACTCCTGAGAGACCGATAGTGAACCAGTACCGTGAGGGAAAGGTGAAAAGAACCGTGAATAACGGAGTGAAAAAGATCCTGAAACCATACGCTTACAAGCGGTCGGAGCCCTTTGGGGTGACGGCGTGCCTTTTGCATAATGAGCCTACGAGTTACTTTTACTAGCAAGGTTAAGATTTTAAGAATCGGAGCCGTAGCGAAAGCGAGTCTGAATAGGGCGCCATAGTTAGTAGTAGTAGACGCGAAACCGTGTGATCTACCCATGGGCAGGTTGAAGCTTTGTTAACCCAAAGTGGAGGACCGAACCCGTTGACGTTGAAAAGTCTTGGGATGACCTGTGGGTAGGGGTGAAAGGCCAATCAAACTCGGAAATAGCTCGTACTCCCCGAAATGCATTTAGGTGCAGCGTTGCAATAGTTTTATAGAGGTAGAGCTACTGATTGGATGCGGGGGCTTCACCGCCTACCAATTCCTGACAAACTCCGAATGCTATAAAATGTTTTGCAGCAGTGAGGGCATGGGTGCTAAGGTCCATGTCCGAGAGGGAAAGAACCCGGACCATCAGCTAAGGTCCCCAAGTGTATACTAAGTTGATATAACGCGGTGGAATTGCATTGACAGCCAGGATGTTGGCTTGGAAGCAGCCATTCATTTAAAGAGTGCGTAACAGCTCACTGGTCGAGCGATTCCGCATGGATAATAATCGGGCATAAGTATACCACCGAAGCTATGGCTTCTGTACTCGGTACAGAGGGGTAGGGGAGCATTCTATGTGTGTTGAAGGTGATCTGTAAGGGTTGCTGGAACGCATAGAAACGAAAATGTAGGCATAAGTAACGATAATGCGGGCGAGAAACCCGCACGCCGAAAGACCAAGGTTTCCCCAGCTATGCTAATCAGCTGGGGGTCAGTCGGGACCTAACGCGAACCCGAAAGGGGTAGTGGATGGACAAGCAGTTAATATTCTGCTACCTGCTCACGTTAAAAGTGACGGGGATGTGGTGTTGGTGCGCGCTGACGGAATAGCGCGTTGAAGGGAGTGGTAACACCCCGATAGTACGATGAGGCTTCGGCCAAGTTGATAATCCAGCGTAACATCCTCCGAGAAAAACAAGTGAAGCAGCCCGTACCGTAAACCGACACAGGTGGTTGGGATGAGTATTCTAAGGCGCTCGAGAGATTCATGGCTAAGGAACTAGGCAAAATAGACCCGTAACTTCGGGAGAAGGGTCGCCCTCCTTTTAGGAGGGCCGCAGTGAAGAGGTCCAGGCGACTGTTTATCAAAAACACAGGGCTCTGCAAAATCGAAAGATGAAGTATAGGGCCTGACACCTGCCCGGTGCTGGAAGGTTAAGAGGAGATGTTAGTTTCGGCGAAGCATTGAATTGAAGCCCCAGTAAACGGCGGCCGTAACTATAACGGTCCTAAGGTAGCGAAATTCCTTGTCGGGTAAGTTCCGACCTGCACGAATGGTGCAACGATCTGGACACTGTCTCGGCCATGAGCTCGGTGAAATTGTAGTATCGGTGAAGATGCCGGTTACCCGCAGTGGGACGAAAAGACCCCGTGCACCTTTACTATAGCTTCGTATTGGTTCTGGGTAAGTAATGTGTAGGATAGCTGGGAGACTTTGAAGCGGCGTCGCCAGGCGTTGTGGAGTCATTGTTGAAATACCAGCCTTTGCTTATCTAGGGCCTAACCCTAACACTAGGGAACAGTGCGTGGTGGGTAGTTTGACTGGGGTGGTCGCCTCCAAAAGAGTAACGGAGGCTTCTAAAGGTACCCTCAGTACGGTTGGTAATCGTACGTAGAGTGCAATGGCACAAGGGTGCTTGACTGAGAGGCATACAGGCCGAACAGGTTGGAAACAAGAGCATAGTGATCCGGTGGTTCCGCATGGAAGGGCCATCGCTCAAAGGATAAAAGGTACGCCGGGGATAACAGGCTGATCTCCCCCAAGAGCTCATATCGACGGGGGGGTTTGGCACCTCGATGTCGGCTCGTCACATCCTGGGGCTGGAGAAGGTCCCAAGGGTTGGGCTGTTCGCCCATTAAAGTGGCACGCGAGCTGGGTTCAGAACGTCGTGAGACAGTTCGGTCTCTATCTACTGCGGGCGTTAGAAATTTGCGTGGATCTGACTCTAGTACGAGAGGACCGAGTTGGACTGACCTCTGGTGCACCAGTTGTTCCGCCAGGAGCATTGCTGGGTAGCTATGTCGGGATTGGATAAGCGCTGAAAGCATATAAGCGCGAAACCAGCCACAAGATGAGATTTCTTTAAAGGGCCGTAGGAGATGACTACGTTGATAGGTCATAGGTAGAAGGGCAGTAATGTCTGTAGCCAAGTGATACTAATAGCCCATAGGCTTGCACAACTTGCCCCCTTTAATTAGGGGGCGGACTTCCTTTTTTTAAAGATATAATTACCAAAAATCGTAGCTTACTTTAGATTTAATCTAAAACTGTGTTTATAGTGTGTGTTTTATACACCATTTTGTCCCTTTAATATGTTAACAATATTAGTTACTATACATTGGTGTAGTACAACGATTTAAGGTGACCATGGCGATAGGGTCCACCCCTTACCATTCCGAACAGGGAAGTTAAGCCTATCAGCGCCGATGGTACTGCTATACCAAGTGGGAGAGTAGGTCGTCGCCTTTTTTTAATCAAGTCCTCAATAGAAATATTGAGGACTTTTTTTTGTTTATAGTAGTTTCTTATTCTTGATGATTCTTATTCTTGATGATTCTTATTCTTGATGATTCTTATTCCTATTAACTGTAGTATCCCAAAACGCATTACTCCTGAGAGTGGATTACTTCAATCGCTGTTCATACCGGTTTAGTAGCTATTAATGACTATTACTAGGCAGATGAAGTATTCAAAGGGTATTTGTACTATCTAAATACTATACTTTGTGTACAATAAAGTATGTTTACTTCTTAGAGCTGCATGCGTACCACCACCCATTCTTGCTCGTTAGCAGTGTATCTAACGATTTCTTCAAAACCTACCGCCTTATGTGCTTGCATAGATAAGCTTTCTCTTTTTCATATATCACATATCAAATCACTTCAAGTATTCTTTGCCACTGTTTCTGTAATTAATGTATAGGGCTAAGCTATTATCTACTTATAATATGCCTATATCATACAGAAAAAGCCATTTACATTAATGTAAATGGCTTTTTGTACGATTAGGGGAATGCTAGTACTATTATTTCTCTTTCTTTTTCTTACCAAAAAGACTATCCATAATTGTTTTAATGCCCAAAAATGCCATAAATAAAGCTCCTAGACCTACTATAAAGCCTGCTACCAATACAGGTATATATAGATCGTGTTGTTGATTTTTAAAGGCCTGATAGATTAATATGGGTGACGAAAACATCAAGACAACTGTATACCCCAAATACTTAATACCTTTTACCAAAACATCTTTATCTGTGTGCATCATAATCAAGGCTTATTCTATAGTAATGTTTTGTGTGAAAATTTCTGATATGGAGAAGTACCCCAAGGCGTAATTATCTTTTGCAGTTATATTAATAATATTTCCGCGAACAGTTCCGGAAGGAGTTTGAAAGGGTCCCTGACTTCCGCCACTTTGTGCGATAATTTGATTCATATAGTTGTAAAATGTTTCATCTACTCCTAGTATGCTAACTTGAGCTGATTGTCCTACTTGTAAATCTGAATCATAAAAATAAGAAAACTCAAATTGTTCTCCTTCATAAAATGTGTCTTCAGAAACCAAAAACTCATTAAAATCAAAATCGAAAAGATAAAAATTTTCCGCAGAAGCATCATCTGTGTAAGCTATAATGATCTCTGTTTCATCATCGTCAAATAAAGTTCCTTCTCCTTGAATCAATTTATCAATAGGTGCAGATGGTATAAATGCTGTGGTTGCTTCATACGTCTCATTATTATACACAATACGTAAAGTGATTGATCCATCTTTGAGTGATTCTGAAGAAACTGTAGTTGAATAATTTCCCGTCTCAGTCTCTGTTAACGTTTCTTGGATTGTGTTGGTGCTGTTAAAAATTTGTATACTAGTAACGGTTTGTGGTTCAATAGTGCCAAAAAAAGACGTAGTTAAGCTCGTTTTAATATTAATATTCGTGGATGTATCAGCTTCCGTTATGCGCACAAGTCCGTCAATTACTAATCTAGATTGCTCTGAAGGAACAGTGATCTCGACCACGTCTTCACAACTAGTAGCGAACAAAGATATCAGTAAGAGTATATATAAATATTTCATGTCTTAGAATTTAAAATTATAGGTAACGGCAGGTACAATTCCAAAAATTGAAGTTCTTACGGCTTCATTAGCTCCTGTTTCATTGTTATTACTGAAATTAATAGATGCTGCATTTTTTCGATTATAGGCATTGTAAATACTAAATACCCATTCGCCTTTAATCTTCCTGTCTTTATTTATCAAAGGGGTTAAAGTAGCAGAAACATCTAGTCTATTGTAAGTAGGAAGCCTTTCAGAATTTCTTAATCCATAGTAAGGAACTGTTAAGCCTTGATATTCAAATTGTCCTATAGGGTAATTGATGGGTTGTCCTGTTTGGAATACAAAATTAGCATTGAAATTCCATTTTTCATTAAACTCATAACTCCCAAATAATGAAATGTCATGTGTTTTATCATAAGGAGTGTTGTACCACGCGCCATTGTTAATGCCTGTTTCTAATGAACTGATGCCATTTGTTTCTGTTGCGGTCCTGCCTGGGGTGCGTTGTTCTGACTTTGATAAGGTGTAAGATAGCCAGCCTTGAAATCTTCCTTCATTCTTACGGAATAGCACTTCTAAACCGTAAGCTCTTGCCTCTCCATTAAGAATAACTTGTTCAATAGCATTGTTGGCTATTAAATTGGCACCATCAATGTAGTCAATTCTATTTAGTATTTTTTTGTAATACAGCTCTGTTTCTAAAGAATAGTCTCCATTTTTAATATTCCGGAAATATCCTAAAGCGTATTGATCTAATAATTGGGGTTTAATGAACGAGCCACTTGGTGTCCATACATCTAATGGGGTAGGAGAGCTGGTATTTGATAGTAGGTGTAAATACTGTGCTAAACGAGTGTAGCTAGATTTTATAGAGTTGTTATCATCCAGTCTATAAGACATGGATAATCTGGGTTCTAAATTAGTATATGTTTTTAATGAATTTTTTCGACCTTCTGTATTTAATCCTATTGGATCTGCTTTTTCATATATGAGAAGATCTGTATTAAAGTCTAGTGGGTTATTGTCAGCATATATATTTATCTCATCTTGACCTAATCTATTGAAGTTGCTAACTCTTAAACCGTATTCTACACTTAATTGATCTGTTATTTCATGCTCAATATCAATATATGCAGCAAATTCATTTGCATATTTTTGAATAAGTTGTTCTTCAACAATACCTGAATCTTCACTGCTAGGAACTATTTTTCCAGGGTTAAATTGGTAGTAGTTATTATTCAGGCCATAGTTAATTTGAAGATTATTGTTTAGGTAATGCTTCAAGTCGTATTTTAAATTAAAATTTTGGATTCCTGAATTCCATTCAAAGCCAACAAAATCTAATTTCAATCCATAATAGTAATCAGAATAAATTAAGGATAGATTGGAAAATAATTTATCGGAGAAAAGATGATTCCATCTTAAATTACCAACAGCATTCCCATAGGTATTCACAAAACTATCGCTAATGCTAAAAACATCTCTACCAAAATAACCCGATAAGAAGATGTTATTATTATCATTTAATTTAAAATTTAGTTTTGTATTTAAATCATAGAAATAGGCTTTATTGTCAATGTCAAAGAGGGGCAAAAACAAGTGCGCGTAGGAGGATCTTCCTCCAATAAGAAAAGCAGCCTTATCTTTAATAATTGGTCCCTCTAATAATAATCTACTGGCAACGATACCGATACCGCCATTAGCCTTAAACTCTTTACTATTTCCTTCCTTTTGAAAAATTTCTAAAACAGAAGACACGCGTCCGCCATAGCGTGAAGGAATTCCACCTTTAAAAAGCTTAATATCTTTTATAGCATCAGGATTAAAAACAGAGAAAAATCCGAAGAGGTGAGAGGAGTTAAAAATTGTAGCTTCATCTAGAAGAATAAGATTCTGATCTGCAGAGCCACCTCTAACATTAAAGCCTGATGATCCTTCGCCGGCATTACTTACTCCTGGAAGTAATACAATAGCTTTAAGAACATCTGATTCTCCCAGTACTACAGGAATTTTTTTAATCGTTTTAACCGCTAAATTATTGACACTCATTTGTGGCGTGCCAAGATCTGTTTTTTCTACATTTTCTACTAGAACTATTTCCTCTAACTGTTCGGCAGCCTCTTCTAGCTGAAGATTTAGCTTTGTGTTCTGCGTTAAGCTTATTGTTTTACTAAGAGTTTTGTATCCCAAATAGCTAATTTCTAACGTGTATTCTCCTTCAGGAAGCGCTAAGGAGTAAAAACCATATTCATTGGTTGTTACGCCTGTTGCCAATTGAGGGACGGCAATAGTAACACCAATTAAGGTTTCATTACTTTTTAATTCACTTATAGTTCCGCTTAAGGAGAATTTTTCTTGAGAGAATCCTGAAAAAGAATTAATACCCACGAATAAAAATAGTAAATAGGTGATGCGATTCATTAATTGCAATTTTTAGTAAAAATACTAGAATTGAATCTTTTAACCACAGGAAAGTGTGTTAATAAAAAAAGCCATCTTTATTCATAAAGATGGCTTTTAAATTATGTAACTGATACGATTATAGTGACGCTAGAATGGTGTTGAAGGTTTCGCTAGGACGCATTGCTTTAGCAATTAAAGCATCGTCTCCTTTGTAATAACCTTTGATATCTACTTTGTGCCCTTGTGCATCACTTAGCTCTTGAATAATTTTAGCTTCGTTAGCTTTCAATGCATCTGATATGGTTGTAAATTCAGCTTTTAATTCCGCATTTTTATTCTGTTTCGCTAATTCTTCAGCCCAATACAAGGTAAGGTAAAAATGACTCCCTCTATTATCTAACTCACCAACTTTTCTTGAAGGAGATTTATCATTATCTAAGAATTTTTCTGTAGCAGCATCTAATGCATCGGCTAAAATTAAAGCTTTGTCATTTTTATATTTTTCGCTATAGTGCTCTAATGAAACCCCAAGAGCTAAAAATTCTCCTAAAGAATCCCATCTTAAGTGGCCTTCTTCTATAAATTGTTCAACGTGTTTTGGAGCAGACCCACCTGCGCCAGTTTCAAACAAGCCTCCGCCGTTCATTAAAGGAACGATGGAAAGCATTTTAGCGCTAGTTCCTACTTCTAAAATAGGAAATAAATCTGTTAGATAATCACGTAATACATTTCCAGAAACAGAGATAGTATCTTCTCCTTTAATAATTCTTTCAAGAGTTGCTTGTGTAGCATCTTCAGGAGAAAGAATTTTAAGGTCTAAACCTGATGTATCGTGATTGGGTAAATAGGTATTTACTTTTTTAATTAATTCAGCATCGTGAGCGCGCTTTTCATCTAACCAAAAAATCGCGGGTAATTGAGAAGCTCTAGCTCTAGAAACGGCAAGCTTAATCCAATCTTGAATAGGTGCATCTTTAACTTGACACATTCTCCAGATATCACCTTCTTCAACTTTCTGAGAAAGTAATACCTCATTTGAATTTACATCAACAACATTAACAGTACCGTTCTCACTCATTTCAAAAGTCTTGTCATGAGAACCGTATTCTTCAGCCTTTTGAGCCATTAGACCAACGTTAGGAACTGTTCCCATAGTTGTAGGGTCAAAAGCTCCATGCTTTTTACAAAAATCGATAGTTACTTGGTAGATACCAGCATAGCTGCTATCAGGAATAATTGCTTTGGTGTCTTGAGCTTTTCCATTCTTATCCCACATTTTACCAGAGTTTCTGATCATTGCAGGCATGGATGCATCTACAATGACATCACTAGGAACATGTAGATTCGTAATCCCTCTATCAGAATTAACCATCGCTAAGTCAGGACCGTTTGCTATAGTAGTTTCAATAGCAGAAAGAATTTCTTTATGCTTATCTTCTGGAAGCGTATTTAATTTATTTAAAAGACTTTCTAAACCGTTATTAGCACTTACTCCTAATTCTTCAAAGGTAGTTGCATATTTAGTAAATACTTCTGAGAAATAGGTTTCAACTACATGACCAAAAATAACAGGGTCAGATACTTTCATCATAGTTGCTTTTAAATGCACAGATAAAAGAACCCCTTGGTCTTTTGCGTCTTTAATTTCTTTTATTAAAAAGCTTATTAATGCTTTTTTGCTTAGTACTGTTGCGTCTATTATTTCACCATCTAATAAGGCTAAATTTTCTTTTAGAATAGATTTAGCACCGTTGGCAGCTGTAAATTCAATATTTACTTTGGTAGCAGAAGAAATTGTTAACGACTTTTCATTTGCTTTGAAGTCATTAGTTCCCATTGTTGCTACATGGGTTTTAGAGTCAGCACTCCAAGCACCCATAGAGTGTGGGTTCTTCTTAGCGTAATTTTTAACAGCTCTTGGAGCTCTACGATCAGAATTACCTTCTCGTAATACAGGATTTACGGCACTACCTTTAATTTTATCGTATCTAGTTTTTACTTCTTTTTCTTGATCAGACTTTGGTTCGTCTGGATAATTTGGTAAAGCATAGCCTTTTTCCTGTAACTCTGCAATCGCCTCTTTAAGTTGAGGAACAGAAGCACTAATGTTTGGAAGCTTTATAATGTTTGCATCTGGACTTTTTGCAAGTTCTCCTAATTCTTTTAAATCATCGGCAATACGCTGATCTTCTTCAAGAAAGTCAGGGAAAGTAGCAATGATTCTTCCTGCTAAAGAAATATCTTTGGTTTCAATATTTATTCCTGATGTCTTTGTAAATGCTTTAACTATTGGCAAGAAGGACTGAGTCGCCAAAGCTGGAGCTTCGTCAGTCTTAGTATAAATTATTTTTGGCATTATTGCGATTTATTTGAATTAAGCGGTGCAAATATACAATATTCTATAGTTTTACCTTGAGTAGATTTAAGGATAATATGATGTAAAATTTACTAAAATGTTATTTTTTTTGATTAGCAAAACGATAAAAGCCATATCAATGCATGTAGCATTTGATATGGCTTTTTTAGAATAGTTTGCAAACCTTTGTTGTCTTGTCTATTTACAAAACGGCAACCATTGATTGCGTTTGCTTCCCTATTTATACTATGAATATAAGTGTAAAATTTGAGAATTCCAAATCTGAACGCTGTATTTAACTTTTGAGCATAAAAAAACCCGCTAAAAGCGGGTTCTTCTGTATTTTTTGGTCTTAACTTAAGCACGCACTTCTTTAATTCTAGCTTTCTTACCAGTAAGTCCTCTGAAGTAAAAGATACGAGATCTTCTAACTTTACCTCTTTTATTAACTTCTACTTTTTGTAATGCTGGCATGTTGATAGGGAAGATACGCTCAACTCCTATTGTTCCAGACATTTTTCTAATTGTAAAAGTTTCTGATGATCCAGAACCTCTTCTTTGAATTACAACACCTCTAAAAAACTGAGTACGTGTTTTTTCACCTTCCTTAATTTCATAATAAACTGTGATAGTATCACCAGCTGAAAATTTTGGGAATTCTTTTTTAGTAACAAATTCGTCTTGAACAAATTTTAATAATGCTTCCATCGTATTGATTTACTGTTTGTTATAAAGCAACATTCACGATTATCGTCAGAGGTTGATTTATTGGATTGCAAAAGTAATAAAATATTGATAATTGACAATGTTTCAATGTTATTTATTTAAAAAAATAAGCAATTGAACATATAGGCTTTTAAGAAGTATATGTATTGGTAATGAAAAATGTAAGCGCTATTTCAATAAATCAGGTCTAAGCGTTTCGGTGCGCTCATAAGCCTTGTCTTCACGCCATTTTTCAATTTTAGGAAAGTTACCACTTAAAAGAATTTCTGGTACTTTCATTCCTTTGTATTCCGCAGGTCTTGTATAAACAGGCGGAGCTAATAAATCATCTTGAAATGTATCTGTTAATGCAGAAGTTTCATTGCTTAATACTCCAGGAATTAAACGAATAATAGTATCGCATAGAACGGCAGCTCCTAATTCTCCTCCGGATAAGACATAATCACCGATAGATATTTCTTTAGTTATAAAAGCATCACGAACTCTTTGATCTACACCTTTATAATGTCCGCAGAGAATAATTACATTTTCTAAGAGCGACATGCTATTGGCTATTTTTTGATTTAGCGTAGCACCATCTGGAGTCATATAAATGACTTCATCATAGTCTCGCTGCTCTTTCAATGCTGAAATACATTTGTCTATTGGTTCAATCATCATCACCATACCCGCACCCCCTCCAAATTGATAGTCATCAATTTGATTGTAGCTTAAATTAGTATAATCGCGAAGATTATGCATATGTACTTCCACAATACCTTTTTCAATAGCTCTTTTTAATATACTTGCTTCAAAGGGACTTTTGAGTAATTCAGGTAATACTGTAATGATATCAATACGCATGTTGTTCTACTTTAACAGGCAAATGTACTATTAACTAATTGGATTTTAGAAATTGCAGAAAAATAAAAAGGCTAATTATTTAGCCTTTTTATTCTTGTTGATTTCATCTTGATATTGTCTACTAATTTTTTGCTCTCTCTCTAAAGCTCTTCGTCTGTGCTCTTCATATTCTACTTCAAGCTCCGATAAATTAGTCTTAGCTTCTTGTGTAAGAATATTACTATTTCTAAACTTATAAATGAAAAATAACAGGAACAACAAAAGCGCAGCAATTAATGTCCATAGAATAACATTATAGGTAGCCTTTGCAATTAAGATCCCTAAAATAGACATACTATCTTTTTCCTCTGTTACAGACGAAAGGTTGTTTGTTGTCTCAGATAACTTTTCGTTTAAGGACTTAATATCTTTCTCGTGATCTACAATAACTTTATTTAACTCGGTAGTTCTCTTATTAATCAAGTTAAGAGTGTCAATAACATTTTGCTTTAGCTTTTCTAAGCTTGTAATTTTAACTACTTCGTAATACACACCATCTGCTCTGTAATTTCCAGATTTTTTTGCCAAGTAATCAAACTGCCCATGAATGGATCCTGTTTCTAATGAGGCATCTTCCTCATTATCGTCTTGAGTTTCTTGTGCAAAGTGGAAATTAACCGATAACAGCGCTAGAGTTACAAGTATTAATCTAATTTTTTTCATCTAGTAAGTGTTCTTAATAATTATTTAATGATTTAGAGAAGCGCTAAATTACTTCAATAATATTAGAAAGGAAAAAAAATTAGTAATAAGTGAAGCGTCTAACTTTAGAAATATACTTTGCAAGTCTAATAACTTGGTGTGAATACCCATATTCATTGTCATACCAGATGTATAAAACTATATTTTTTCCGTCCTCAGAAACAAGTGTAGCTTTGCTATCATAGATTGAAGGGGCAGAAGTACCCACAATATCAGATGAAACCAATTCATTATTGAAGGAATATTTTATTTGTTCTACCAAATCTCCTTCTAAAGCATACTTTTTCATCATAGTATTTATTGCTTCTTTTGAAGTTTTTGCATCTACTTCCAAATTTAATATAGCCAAAGAACCATTAGGAACAGGAACCCGTATGGCATTTGAGGTTAACTTTCCTACTAAACTTGGTAATGCTTTGGTTACCGCTTTACCTGCTCCAGTTTCTGTAATTACCATATTTAATGTAGCAGCTCTGCCACGACGGTACTTACTGTGCATATTATCTACTAAATTTTGATCATTAGTAAAAGCATGAATAGTTTCTATATGACCCTTCACAACACCAAGAGAATCTTCAATCACTTTTAAAACAGGAGTGATTGCATTAGTTGTGCAAGATGCTGCTGAAAATATTTTATTGGTTTTAGGATCAAAATCTATATGATTTACGCCATGAACAATATTTGGAATGCCTTGTCCTGGTGCTGTTAATAAAACTTTAGCAGCTCCTTTTGCTTTTAAATGTCTTGATAATGCGGCTTTATCTCTAAAGGCACCAGTATTATCAATCACCAAAGCGTTTGTTATTCCGTAAGCAGAATAGTCAATGTCTTCCGGTTTATCTGCATTAATAATATGTACCGTAGTACCATTAATAATCAAAGCGCTGTTTTCTACATCGACATCTACGGTGCCGTTGAATTCTCCATGAATAGAATCAATACGCAATAAACTAGCTCTTTTTTCTAATACTTCTTTGTTTACGGCTCCTCTGATCACGATAGCTCGCAAACGCATTTGATTTCCTTTTCCTGTTTTGGCCATTAATTCTCTAGCTACAAGGCGGCCAATTCTACCAAAACCATAAAGAACAACATCTTTAGGTTTTATTGCTTCTGCAACTTCCGCATCTTTAAGTTTATTAAAGACAAAAGCTTTTACGTGCTCTTCATTTTCATTATCTGCATGATATTCGTAGGTAAGCTTACCAATATCTAATTTAGATGGAGGTAATTTCATATCATTGATTGCTCTCAATATTTCAACGGAATCAAAAATGGAGATTGGTTTTTGAACAAACTCACAAGCATATTGATGAAGGTTAATGATGTCACTAACATTTTTATCAATGACTTGATTTTTAAATAAAACTACTTCAATTGATTTGTCATACCATAGGTCGCTTACAATTTTAATAAACTCTGTAGTAGCCTTGCGCCTATCTGCTTGAAAAGCAAGTTCTTTTTCGTAAGATTTAATTTTATCCATCAGTTATTTTTAAGTTGAGTTGTTAAAAATTTCTGCAAAAATAGAAAATTCAAACGTTTTCGTAACATTTTGTTGGAATAAAAAAAAGCTCCACTAGGGAGCTTTTTTTAAGGCTTATATATTTTATTGGAGTATGATACGTTCTTTTTCTCCTTTTTTATTCAGCATTGTTATGCTAGTGCTACGATATTTGGTAATTTTTCCAAATAACACTTTGGCATCATTTATATCATTTATTTCTTCTTCGCCAACAGCAAGCAGAACTTTACCATCTAGGCCATAGCCTTCATAGCGTTCTGAAACCCCTACAATCTTAACTCCTTTTTTAGTTCTAAAATCTTTACGGTCTTTGTCATTTAGATTTTTAACTTCTAAATCCATAATCGGCAATATAATTGTTTGACGCTCTTTTAATAATACGGGTAGCGTTATTAGTTCTCCGTTTCTTTCTATGGTCACTTGAACTTCGTCTCCTGGTCTCTTGGTGGCAAGGTATCCATTAAGTTGTGGGAAGTTTTTAATCTTCACTTCATCTATTTGTTTAATAACATCACCTCTTTCAAGCTTAGCATCAGCAGCACCAGAATCTTCTTCTACGCCATCAATAAAAATACCACTTAATTCATTTAAACCTTTTTCTACAGCATATGGAGTATTTAAGGAAGGTGTTTTTATTCCTAAAATTCCTTTTTGAACATTTCCATACTCTAAAATATCATCGATAACTTTTTTAGCGATATTGCTAGGTACAGCAAAAGAATACCCTACGTAAGACCCTGTTTGTGAGCTTATGGCTGTATTGATTCCAATTAGATCTCCATTGGTATTTACTAAAGCACCACCACTATTTCCTGGATTAACAGCGGCATCTGTCTGAAGAAAAGATTGGTTGCTACCTCCCAATGATCTTGCTTTAGCACTTACAATTCCTGCTGTTACTGTAGAAGTAAGGTTAAAAGGATTACCAACGGCAAGTACCCATTCTCCAATTTTTGCATTATCAGAATCGCCAAAAGCCAAATAAGGCATTTTATGATCTGTATCAACCTTAATTAAAGCGATATCAGAATTTGGGTCTGTTCCAATTAATTCTGCCTGATAAGTGGTATTGTCGTTTAGTGTTATTTGTAGTTGTGAAGCGCCATCAATAACATGATTATTGGTAACAATATAACCGTCCGGTGAAATAATTACACCAGAACCAGCGCCTCTTACCTGTGGTCTAGATTCTGACTCATACCCATATAAGAATTCCATTATATTTTTAGGTCCACTATTAATTGCTACGTTTTTAACGTGAACAACGGCATTAACGGTCCTTTCTGCGGCAGAGGTAAAGTCAACCTCATTAATACCAGCACCTCTAGAACTCGTAGGGGTGTAGCTAGCTGTAGTATAAGGAGTGGCTCCTGAATCCGTGAAAATATAGGAGTTTTGTTCAAAAAAAAGTTTGTATGCTCCTAAGGTAATAGCTCCTGCAAATACAGAAACCAATAATAAATTCGCAATATTCTTCATAATCAATTTACATTTTAACTTTTGTACTTCAAAATTAACAGTTTTGAGTACATCATTTTTCTGTTTAACGTTGTTTTAACTGCTAAAATTCCCTTAATAAAATGCTACCTTTGTACTATAAACGCAAAAGATGAAGCTTACATTTTATAAATTTCAAGGTACGGGAAATGATTTTGTAATGGTGGATAACCGACAAAATATATTTGATAAAGAGAAAACGGAACTTATTGCGTTCTTATGTGACCGAAGATTTGGCATAGGTGCTGATGGTCTTATATTATTAGAAAATGAGAAGGGCTTGGATTTTAAAATGGTATATTTTAATTCTGATGGAAATGAAAGTACCATGTGTGGTAATGGTGGTAGGTGTTTAGTGGCTTTTGCTAAGCATTTAGGTATAATTAAAGATACGGCGACATTTAATGCTATTGATGGTTTGCATAAAGCATCTATTAAGGAAGGTTTAGTTAGTCTGCAAATGAAAGACGTTGAGGAAATTAAAGAGAAGCCTAATGCTGTATTTTTAGATACAGGGTCTCCACATCATGTCCAGTTAGTTGCAGGTTTGAAAGATTTTCAAGTAAAGAAAGAAGGAGCTCGTTTGCGTTATGGTGTATATGGCGAGAAGGGTAGTAATATTAATTTTGTAGAACAGATAGATGCGGCTAGTTTTTCTGTAAGAACTTATGAAAGAGGTGTTGAGGATGAAACCTTATCTTGTGGTACGGGTGTTACCGCAGCTGCAATAGCAATGCATAAAACAGGAAAAACAACCAACAGTGAAGTGTTTATCAAAGCCTTAGGTGGAGATTTAAATATTAAGTTTGATGTAAATGATAACGTGTATTCCAATGTGTTTTTAACCGGACCCGCAAAATTTGTATTCAAAGGAGAGATAGATGTATAGTCTAAAAGGAGAAAAAGTTTATTTAAGAGCGCTTGAGCCGTCAGATCTAGATTTTCTATATTATTTAGAAAATTCTACAGAGGTTTGGGAGGTAAGCGGTACAACTGCACCATACTCCAAACAGGTTTTAGAGATGTACCTTGATAATGTGCACAGGGATATTTATGAAGTTAAGCAGTTGCGTTTATGTATTTGCGCTCTAGATGATACCGTAGTTGGATTAATTGATTTATTTGATTTTGATCCCAAAAATAGAAAAGCGGGAATAGGTGTTATCATTGCATCAAAAGATCAGCGTAATAATGGTTTTGGGGCGGAAGCCTTAGAATTACTTTGCGGGTATTCTCGAGTAACCTTAGAGTTGCATCAAGTTTATTGCAACATTTTAGAAGATAATCACCCAAGTATTCATTTATTTGAAAAACTAGGGTTTAAAAAAATAGGAATAAAAAAAGATTGGATTTTATCCGAAGGAATATATAAAAACGAAATTCTTTATCAAAAAATATTTAATTAATGTACTTAAAAAAAATAGTTCTTGCCGTTTTAGTAATTGGATTGATTGTCTGTGGTGTATTTGCATATAAAGTGTATGGTGCATTTTTTACACCTAATACCGCTTTTAACAATGAAGAAGCTTTTATTTATATTCCTTCCGATGCAAATTTTTCTGCTGTAGAAGAAACTTTGGCGCCATTGTTAGAAGATTTTGATTCTTTCAAATCTGCAGCTCAGAAAAAAGGGTATGCTTCTTATGTAAAAGGAGGTAAGTATGCGATTAAAAAGGGTATGAATAATAATGAAATTATTAATACGCTTAGAAGTCAGAATTTACCTGTAAAATTAGCTTTTAATAATCAGGAAACGATCGAAGATTTAGCAGGAAGGGTGGCTACTCAGATAGAAGCTGATAGCTTGTCTTTAGTAACTGCCTTTAATGATGTAGATTTTTTGAAAGAAAACGGTTTTAATGAGCAGACTAAGTTGGTGATGTATGTTCCTAATAGTTATGAGTTTTTCTGGAATACTTCTGCAGAAAAATTTAGGGACAAAATGTTGACGGAATATAAAAGGTTTTGGAATGATGCTAGAATGGAGAAAGCCAAAGCTTTACATTTAACTCCAATAGAAGTGGCTACTTTGGCTTCTGTGGTGCACAAAGAGACTGCAAAAGTAGATGAGAGGCCCAGAGTTGCTGGAGTTTATTTAAATAGATTACGGGATGGCATACTTTTACAGGCAGATCCTACGGTCATCTATGCGTTAAAATTACACACGGGAGATTTTAATCAAATTATTAAGAGAGTATTGTATCGTGATTTAGAATTAGATTCTCCATATAATACCTATAAATATGCAGGTTTACCTCCTGGGCCAATTGCAATGCCAGATATTACAGCTATAGATGCGGTCTTAAGTCCAGAGAAACATGGGTATTACTATTTTGTGGCAAATGTCGAAAATTTTGGGTATCATAAGTTCGCAAAAACGCTTGCGCAACACAACCAGAATAAAGAGCAGTACGTCCGATGGATTAATAGCAAAAACATAAACAGGTAGGTTAAACGTCTGATTTTAACGTCACTTTATCTAAATGAGGCAATTTTTATGATTTCTACAACAATAAAATCTTCTGTATAGCGGTACATTTGCCCCGCGAATTTAAGCAAGCTACTTTTTTGTTGCTTTAAGTCTTAAGAAAACAATTGTATGAGAAAGTGGATAAGCATTAGTTGTCCCCTTATTATGACTTTTATTTTAGTTAGTTTTGGATTCAAAAATAAACCAGTATTGGTTCCAGACAGCCTTAAAGTAAATACACCTACGTTAGTTTCGTTTCCCCAAGATGAAACTTTTAATGCAAAATTTTTATTAACGCCTCCATACATAGGTAGCTCTTATGTTGGTTTTAAAGAAGCATTAGCTTTCAAAGAATCAAGAGGTAGATACGGAGTTATTAATTCCTTAGGATATTTAGGTAAATATCAGTTTGGAGCAAGTACGCTCGAGTTGGTCGGTATTTATAATGTTGATCTGTTTTTATCAAATCCAGAGCTTCAAGAAAAAGCTTTTATGACCAATATTGCTCGAAATAAATGGATTTTGAGAAGAGATATCGAGCGATTTTCGGGAATTAAAATTGGAAATTCTCAAGTTACAGAGTCTGGTATTATTGCAGCAGCTCATTTGGCAGGGCCTGGTAATGTAAAAAAGTACTTACGTTCATATGGTGCCTACGATGTATTTGATGATTATGGAACGAATATAGCTCGTTACATAAAATTGTTCTCTGGGTATGACATTTCAAATGTTGAGCCCAAGAGAAATGCTAGGATTTTAAAATAATATATAAAATTAGAAACCCTTGTGAATCTTCACAAGGGTTTTTTTATGCTTGAATAATGAATATGGTAGGTCTTTTGTGAAGATCAATATTTTCTGTAGTCCATTGCTTTGCTGTTTTAGTAGCAATGTACTCTGTGGGTAAGGTGATGTCACTGGCAACGCAGATTTTAGTAAATGGGTGTACTGTTTTTATGAGTTCCGCCAATAATTTATCATTACGGTAGGGAGTTTCAATAAACACTTGAGACTGATCTGCGTCTTTCGATAGTTTTTCTAAGCGTTTTATGGCGCTTCTGCGTTCGCTATTATCAATAGGCAAGTATCCGTTGAAAGCAAAATTCTGACCATTAAATCCACTCGCCATTAGGGCTAGGAGGATAGAAGATGGACCTACTAAAGGAACAACGCGTATATTTTTCTCATGAGCAATACGTACCACATCTGCTCCAGGATCTGCAATACCAGGGCAACCTGCTTCAGAGATTACACCTACATCATGACCTTCTAGGCACGGTTGTAAAAAAGTAGGAATCATTTCTGGCTCCGTAAATTTATTGAGTGATTCTAGTATAAGATCTCCTTGAGATTTTTTAGAGCTAATTTTTTTTATAAATCTACGTGCTGTTTTTTCGTTCTCAACAATATAATGATTAATGTTTTCTATGGCTTGCTTAACGGAAAGTGGTAAAACTTCTAGTGGTTCATTTTCACCTAATGTAGTCGGAATTAAGTATAATTTACCAAATGTAGTAGTGTCCATAGAGAGGCAGTTTATGTTGTTGTTAATTTCTCAGCAATAACCGTGCAAGCACTATCTATTAACTGGAAAACATGTTCGAAGCCATTATCATCCCAGTAAGGGTCTGGAACTTCGTTCGTATCAATATCAAGTTCATTTAAAAGTAATTTTACTTTTGATTTTTCATCTTGACTGCTCGCTAAAGCAATGATATCTTGGTAATTTTTTGAATCCATCACATAGATGTAGTCAAAAGTAGCAAAATCTTCCTTTTTAAATTGTCTACATTTTTGATTAGCAATAGCTATTTGGTGCTTTTTAGCAACGGCTATGGACCGTATATCAGGAGGATTACCTATATGATAATTCCCAGTACCTGCAGAGTCAACATAAAATGAAGCGGTATCTAGTTTGTTTTGTAAAATACCTTCGGCTAACGGAGACCTACAGATATTTCCGAGGCAAACCATTAGTATCTTCGTTTTCATAAATTGTAATTAAGAAAATTTCTTCGTAAGATCATCTATGTATTTGCGAAATTGTTTATCAGTTTCGGCAAGGTTATCTACGGTTTTACAAGCATGCAAAACTGTAGCGTGATCTCTTTTTCCTATTTGTGAACCAATACTAGCTAAAGAAGCTTTCGTGAATTTCTTAGCAAAGAACATGGCTAATTGTCTCGCTTGTACAATGTGACGCTTTCTAGTCTTAGACTGTAAAGTAGCTACATCCATTTCAAAATAATCAGAAACTACTTTCTGGATGTAATCTATAGAAACTTCACGTTTTGTATTCTTAACAAATTTCTCTACAACCTGTTGTGCTAGGTCTAAGGTGACTTCTTTTTTATTAAAAGAAGATTGTGCAATCAATGATATAATAGCACCTTCTAGCTCACGAATGTTTGTTTTGATATGTTTCGCAACGTAATCTATAATATCATCAGGCATTTCAACACCATCACGATACAATTTATTTTTTAAGATAGAAATTCTAGTCTCGTAATCAGGGTTTTGCAGTTCAGCAGATAATCCCCATTTAAATCTGGATAATAAACGCTGTTCTATGTCTTGCATATCTACAGGGGCCTTATCTGATGTTAAGATAACCTGTTTGCCATTTTGATGTAAATGATTAAAGATATGGAAGAAAACATCTTGTGTTCCAGATTTACCGGATAAGAACTGTACGTCATCAATAATTAATACATCTATCAATTGATAGAAATGTATAAAATCATTCCGAGTATTTTTCTTTACAGATTCTATATACTGTTGGGTGAATTTCTCTGCAGAAATATACAAAACAGTACGCTCTGGGTACTTATCTTTTATTTCAACACCAATAGCATGTGCTAAGTGTGTCTTTCCTAACCCTACACCACCAAATATTAATAGTGGGTTAAAAGAAGTCCCTCCTGGTTTATTTGCTACGGCCATACCGGCAGAACGCGCTAAACGGTTAGAGTCTCCTTCTAAAAAGTTTTCGAAATTATAATTTGGATTTAGTTGTGATTCTATCTTGATATTTCTAATCCCAGGAATTACAAATGGATTCTTTAATTGTGGGTTTTTAGATTTGATAGCAACGTCTAATTCTTGTGCAGGAACGGTACTTCTGTTTGAGCTAGGAATTTTTTCGGTAAATGGTTCTCTATTACCGTAAGTGTTTTCCATTTTTATAATGTAAACTAATTTAGCACTTTCACCAAGTTCTTTGGTTAGGGATACTTTTAAAAGTTTTACATAATGCTCTTCGAGCCATTCGTAGAAAAATTTACTAGGTACTTGTATACTAAGCGCTTTATCCGTTAACTTGACAGGCTTAATGGGTTCAAACCATGTTTTGAATGCCTGCGGTTGAATGTTGTCCTTGATAAAGTCCAAACAATTGTTCCATACGGAAATAGCAGTAACACTCATTTTTTAAATTAATCTTAAATATTGGTTAGTAATAAAATAGGCTTTCTAAACTGAAATCAGCGAATAATCTCCTCGCTTAATCGGATGACAAATATGTGAACAAAAAAACTAAAAAAAAAATTCATTAGTATTGAATTTTCGGTTTTTTTTTACCATGTTGCCCCTTCAAAGAAGTACAGCCTTTAAATATATAATTTTTACTTTTAAAATAATGGATATTAACAAAATTTCTTTTAGAGTTAGATATGGTGAAACAGATCAAATGGGAGTCGTATATCACGGCAACTATGCGCAGTATCTAGAGATGGGCCGTGTAGAGATGTTACGTGGGTTAGGAATTTCTTACAAAGCGCTAGAGGAAAGTGGTATTATCTTACCAGTTATTTCTTTAAGTGTGAATTTCAAGAAATCTGCCTTGTATGATGATTTGATAACCGTGGTGACCAACTTAAAAAAAATACCGTCGGTGAAGATAGAATTTGACTATATGATTTTCAACGAGAAAAAGGAGTTGTTGGTCGAAGCTCATACCGTTTTAGCATTTATAGATTCGAAAAAAAATAAGCCAATGAGGTGTCCAGAAGATTTACTAAAAAAAATTTCTGAGTATTTAAATTCAGTTAAGAAGTAGGTTTAATTTTAATGGTATGCATTTCTGAAAAAATACTATGTATTTTTTCTTCATCATCTTTTCGAACGGAAATCACAATTTTACAATCCAATTCCATCTTTTGAGAAACGATGGATAACTGCTCTTGTTTTATAATCCGCATCACTTTATCCATATCGGCGTATTCGAAAAATAAAGCAAATTGTACTTGAATAATTTTCTCTATAATCTTAGCGTTCTCGAGAGCCATTTGTGCTCCAGTTTTGTAGGCGCTAATTAAGCCGCCTACACCTAGTTTTGTGCCTCCGTAGATACGCGCAACTGCAACTAGTACATTTGTGACCTCAAAAGACTGTATTTGACCGTAAATAGGCATTCCTGCCGAATTATTTGGCTCCCCATCATCATTTGCTCTGTAACTGGGATTTTCAATTCCTAACTGCCAAGCATAGCAAACATGACCTGCTGTATGATACCTCTTCTTTATTTCTTCGAGTAAAGGTTTCACATCTTCTTCAGATTGAATAGGAAATGCATAACCGTAAAACTTACTTTTTTTCTCTTTAAAAAGAATTTCTTCGGATGGTTTTGAAAGTGTTTTGTAGGTGTCTGAATGTATTTCCATTAAAACAAAGCTACTAATATGATACTAATTACGGCTAATCCAATTCCAATCCAGTTCTTAGGAATCATTTTTTCCTTAAATAATAAGATCCCTAAAAGCGTTGAAAACAATACGGTTGCTACATTATTTATAGTAAATATCGAAGAGCTGTCAGAGAAATCATTTTGTAAGGCGCGTAGTAAAAAGTGCAGGGTTAAATAATTGAAAATCCCCAAAACAATTCCCCCCAAAATATTTCTGTAATTTATTTTTAGAGGTATTTTAAAAGACCGAATGAGGATAAAAAGCACCCCAAATATACCTGCAGAGGTAAATACAACCGTGCTAAATAAAGGAAATTCGTGTTTGGGAACAAAGGTGGTTTGTATGTATTTTATACTAGTATCTACCAGCCCAGAACCTATAAATAGCAGTAAGGGGAGTACTAGTGTTCCTGTTTTTACAGTAATCGTGCGGTTTTTTAGCGAAGAGAAATAAACGGCAATTAAAGCTAAAACAATTCCGATAATTTTGATACCCCCTAATTCTTCTTTGTACAGCATTACGCCTGCAAGAACAGGAATGACTAAAGACATTTTTGAAGCTACAGAAGCTACCGAAACACCTATTTCTTGTGAGGTCTTAGCTGTAATATAAAAAACGGTAATAAATAAAAACCCTAAACTAACCGTGGGTAAAAACCAGCTTTTCTCTGGTATTGAAGATAACTGAATGCTCTCTTCGTAAAAAAATGTAGAAAAAATACCTGCAACAAAATAGTTAGTGATAATAGCAAAAAGTGTCTGAACTTTATACGTGTTATAAAGTTTGAAAATCACAAATAGCGAACTAGAAAATAGTATGCATAATATTAAGTCTATCATTTACAACTTGGTTTTTAATTGTATAATATCTTCTTTTCCTACCAGTAAATTCCAACTTTTAATTCCCAAAGCTGCCGAAGCATCCGTATTTTCCTGGGTATCATCTACAAAGAAAGTTTCTTCGGCAATAAGATTATTTTCATTAAGTACGAACTCATAGATGTTTTTGTTGGGTTTTCTAAGGTTAATTTCGTGAGAAAGGTAAAACTTTTCAAAGCAATCTTTAAATCTATCAAATTGAGCTTCACCCATAGTATTAATCACATAATCTATATGAATTTCATTCGTATTACTTAATAAAAATAAACGATATTTTTTTTCTGCCGCTAGTTTCTCTAAAAATAACAATCTATTTTCTGGAAAATCAAGAAGAATACTGTTCCAAGCATCTCTTAGTTGTTTAGGTGTGGCACTTGGAAAAATCTCATTCAACTTTAGTATGAAATTTTCAGAAGTCATTAAACCCATTTCGTAGGCTTTGAAAATGTCATCTAATTCAGGAGTAACTTCTTTATAGCCAACGTTTTCTAGAGCTTTAAAAACCGCAGGTTTGTCTAAGTTTATGAAAATGTCTCCAAAATCAAAAATGATGTTTTTAATCATTGTAGTATAGGTTTAATAGGTCCTTGTCTAATATGTTAGTCTCTTTTAAAGTACCGACCAGCGAAGGTGCTTTTATGCCGTTTTTGAACGTGGAATTACCTATAAAAACACGAGCTTCATCCCATAGATCTTCATCAATAAAAGTTTGTAAGGTGCGTTGACCTCCTTCAATAAGGATGCTTTGTATATTTTGCAGGTATAGTGCTTCACAGATTTGTGCAGCTATCTCTTTAGAAAAATCAATTAAGAGGTATACCACATCAGGATTGTATTTAGTTTCATCCGAAATAGCCGTAAATACAATTGTCTTTACGCTTTTATCTAACACATGATGGCTAGCATCAATCTTTAAATTTCTATCTATTATTATACGTGTTGGGTTACGGCCTGTCCAGCTGCGTACGTTTAATTTTGGATTATCGGCCAGTACGGTATTGGTGCCTACTAAAATAGCCTGTTCTTCTGTGCGCCATTGGTGTACAAGTTGCCTAGAATAAGGACTGGTAATCCAAAAAGCTTGTTTTTCTTCTGTTCTTAAGTGGGTTTCTGGTGCTATAAAACCATCTCTAGTTTCTGCCCACTTTAAAATAAGATAAGGCCTTTTCTTTTCTTGAAATGTCAAAAAACGCTTATGATGTTCGCGGCATTCTTTTTCTAAAACACCAACAGTCACTTGGCAGCCCGCATCTTTTAATTTTTGTATGCCTTGACCAGCAACTTTCTCATGAGGGTCTAATAGTCCAACAACTACGTTTTTAATATGGTGCTTTAGGATTAAGTCAGCGCAAGGGGGCGTTTTTCCGTAATGAGAACATGGCTCAAGCGTCACATAAATCGTGGACTCGCTAAGTAAGCTTTTATCTTTGACGGAGTTAATGGCATTTACTTCGGCATGAGCCCCCCCATAAGGGCTAGTGTATCCTTCTCCAATAATTTTATTTTTATGAACAATAACTGCACCAACCATTGGGTTAGGAGCTGTAGTGCCTAATCCGTTTTGGGCAATTTGAATGCAGCGTAAAATATAAAATTCATGTATCTTCACATCGCAAAAATAGGATATTAAATAGATATCGATTTAAGAAATTATGGGAAGTATTATAATTCGAGAAATTCAACAAAAGGATAATTCGGCTGTAGCAGAAGTTGTTAGGAAGGTGTTGGTAGATTTAGGAGTGCCAAAAGTAGGTACAGCTTATGAAGATAAGGCCCTAGATTATATGTTTGAGAATTATAATGTTCCTAAGGCTACCTATTTTGTGGTGGAAGAAAATGATAAAGTGATTGGTTGTTGTGGCGTTGCGCAATTAGAGAATTATGAAGGGAATGTATGTGAACTTCAGAAAATGTACTTTTTAGAAGAAGCAAGAGGAAAAGGAGTAGGCAAGCAGATGATTGACGTTTGTATCGCAAGAGCGAAAGCATATGGTTTTGATAAAATGTATTTAGAAACCATGCCTTATATGGAGGCTGCACAAAAATTGTATCAGAAATCGGGCTTTAAATATTTAGAAGCTCCCATGGGGAATACAGGTCATTATTCATGTCCTGTTTGGATGTTGAAGGATTTAAAATAATAAGAATGCTTTTAAAAGAAATTAAAAATATATTTCATCAAGAGCTCGATTCTTTATATCAAAAGGAAGAAGTAAATAGCTTCTTTTATCTACTTATAGAACATTATTTAGGGTTGCAACGCTTTGTATTAGCCATGGAGCCTCAACTAATTATAGCTAAAGAAGAAGAGTCCCCATTATTTGAAGCTTTGAGTAAATTAAAGCTTCAGGTACCTGTTCAGTATATTATTGGTAGCACAGAATTTATGGAGATGGAATTAATCGTGAATGAAGATGTGCTTATTCCAAGGCCAGAAACGGAAGAATTGGTGCGTTGGATTCTCGACGATATTAAAGACCATCAATCTAAACTAAAAATATTAGATATAGGAACAGGGAGTGGTTGTATTCCTATTGCTTTAGCGAAACATTTGCCAAATGCAGAAGTGTACACATTAGATGTTTCAGAAAAAGCTATTGCAGTAGCTAAGCAAAATGCCGTTTTGAATAAAGTTTCTATTCAATTTATGCAGGATAGTATTTTAGAAATAGCGACACTAGATGAAGATTTTGATATTATAGTATCAAATCCGCCTTATGTCCGCGAACTAGAAAAGGTAGCAATGCATAAAAATGTACTAAAACATGAACCAGCATTAGCATTGTTTGTAGCAGATGATGATCCGTTAGTGTTTTATAATAAAATTACAGCTATTGCAGCTCATAACCTTGTAAAAAAAGGTAGCTTGTATTTTGAGATTAATCAATATTTAGGGAAAGAAACAGAACTTCTTTTAGAAACTCATAATTTTTCTGATATTACACTGCGACAAGATGTATTTGGGAACGACCGAATGTTGAAAGGAATAAAGAATTAAAATAACCCATCTTTTTAAATGGATAGTAAGCAAAAAATAGAAGCACTAAGGTTAGCGCTAAGGGAACATAATTACAATTATTACGTACTAGATACACCTACAATATCTGATTATGACTTTGACATGCAATTAAAAGAATTGCAAGATTTGGAAGCGAAACACCCAGAGTTTTATGATGCTACATCGCCAAGCTTGCGCGTCGGCGGTATGGTAACCAAAAACTTTAATACTGTGGTACATGATAGTCGCATGTATTCTTTAGACAACAGCTACTCTAAAGAGGATTTAGAGGATTGGGAAAAACGTATACAGCGTAATTTAGGAGATGTTCCTGTGGAATTTACCTGTGAGCTTAAATATGACGGGGCATCAATTAGCATTACTTATGAAAACGGACAGTTAGTTCGGGCATTGACGCGTGGAGATGGTTTTCAAGGTGATGATGTGACCAATAATATAAAGACGATAAAATCTATTCCGTTACAATTAAAAGGCGATTATCCGCCTAAGTTTGATATTCGTGGTGAGATTGTTTTACCATTTGAGGGCTTTGCAAAAATGAACGCGGAACGTATAGAAAATGGGGAAGATCCATATATGAATCCAAGAAACACAGCCTCTGGGAGTTTAAAACTTCAAGATAGTGCGCTAGTAGCGCAACGGCCCTTAGAGTGTTTGCTGTATGGCATAGTAGGAGAGAAAACCGGTATAGAATCTCAGTTTCAAATGTTAGAAAAGGCTAGGGTTTGGGGCTTTAAAGTGCCAACGGTTGCAAAGCTTTGTACATCTACAGATGAAGTAATGGCTTTTGTAGAATATTGGGATATTCATAGACATGAATTGCCGTATGAAACGGATGGAGTGGTAATAAAAGTAAATAACCTACAGCATCAAGAAGAGTTAGGGTATACCTCTAAATCTCCGCGTTGGGCGATGGCTTATAAATTTAAGGCAGAGCAGGTTTCCACTCTTTTAAATGAGATTACGTACCAAGTAGGCAGAACAGGAGCTATTACGCCAGTAGCTAATTTAGTTCCTGTTCTTTTAGCAGGAACTACGGTAAAGAGAGCTTCTTTGCACAATGCAGATCAAATTGCAAAATTTGATATTCGCGAAGGAGATACCGTCTTTGTGGAAAAAGGAGGAGAAATTATTCCAAAAATTATTGGCGTAGATTTTGCACAAAGACCAGAAAATTCTGAACCAACAAAATATATAGATCACTGCCCAGAATGTAATACGGTTTTAGAACGTACTGAGGGCGATGCAAAGCATTATTGCCCTAATTTCTACGGATGCCCTCCTCAAATAACGGGCAGAATTCAACATTACATTTCTCGTAAGGCAATGGATATTGAAGGTCTGGGAGGTGAGACGGTAGAGTTGCTGTATAAGGAGCAACTCATTAAAAATTATGCCGATTTATATACGCTAACCAAAGCACAAGTAATGCCCTTAGAACGTATGGCAGAGAAGTCTGCAGAAAATTTGATTAACGGAGTTAAAGCGTCTGTTAGCATCCCTTTTGAACGTGTGCTTTTTGCATTAGGTATACGGTTTGTAGGTGAAACTGTGGCCAAAAAATTGGCAAAAGCGTATAAAAATATAGATGCTTTGAAAATTGCATCTGTAGAAGAGTTGGTGAAAGTTGATGAAATTGGAGAGCGTATTGCCAATAGTGTGGTTGAGTTTTTTCAAAATGAAACCAATCAGGAAACTATTGAGCGTTTAAAAAGTTATGGTGTACAATTTGAATTGTCTGCTGAAAAATTAGAAAATCAGACAGAAGAATTAAAAGGGCAAACCTTTGTGGTTTCTGGTGTTTTTGAAAAAGTGAGTAGGGATGAGCTAAAAAAACTCATTGAAGACAATGGAGGTAAAGTAGGGTCATCGGTATCTTCCAAAACTACTTTTTTAGTAGCAGGAGATAAAATGGGACCGAGTAAACGAACTAAAGCAGAAAATTTAGGGGTGGCTATTATCACAGAAGATGATTTTTTAGCCCTTCTGGATTCTTAAAGCTTAAATTATAGTAGATATAGAAAAGTCAGTCTAGGTAAAGACTGACTTTTTTATTTATTTCCTTTTTACGGCAATTTTTATAATACTTTTCTTCCTGAAATTATATTGTAGAGAATTACAATTACTGCAATTACAATAAGAATATGAATTAAACTATTAGTTCCAATTCCAGGTACGACTCCTAGCATTCCCAAAAGCCATACGATAATACAAATTACGGCTACTAACCAAAGAAGACCTCTCATAATGTGTTGTTTTTAAGTTATACCGCAAGGTACTTTTAGCGGTTGAACTAGGGTAACTTAAAAAATTAAATAACTAACTCGATTCATCTAGGGTTACATGGCTGTGTTGTTATGAGTCAATTACCAGAACATTTGTTATTAATTCATCTTTTGTGTTAAAAAAGCCAATTTCTTATTTAATTTTACAATTCATCAAACGTTTTCGCAATGAGTCAAACAATAACTTTCGGAGAAGTACTAATGCGGTTATCGCCAGAAGGGAATAAAAAGTTTATACAATCTAATACGTTGGAATTTTATTTTGGAGGAACAGAGATTAATGTTGGGATCTCTATTGCTAACTTCGGTGGAAAAGTAAAACATATAAGCTGTATTTCTAACGATTTTATAGGGGATACTGCCATATCCTACTTGAATAAATTTGATGTAGATACATCTTCTATCGTGCGTTCTAATAGACCTTTAGGAGTATATTTTCTTGAGGTGGGTGCGGTTATGAGGCCTAGCTCAATTTCTTATAATAGATCTCATTCTTCATTTTCAGAAATTCAACCGTCTATGGTAGATTGGGAGTCATCTCTAGAAAATGGCTCTTGGTTTCATTGGACTGGAATTACACCAGCTTTATGTCAAGGAGGGTATGAAACGCTACGAGAAGGCTTAATTTTAGCTAAAAAAAAGGGCATCACTATCACAGCAGATCCTACTTATAGAAGCGGTTTGTGGAAATATGGCAGCGATGCCAAAGAAATACTTTCAGAATTGTTGGAATATTCTACCATTTTCATTGGAGGTATAAATGAGATGAATGAAGTTTTAGGGACTACATTTAATTATACCAATGAAGATTTTATAGCGGCCAGCAAGCAATTAATGGAACGTTTTCCTTCCATAGAAAAGGTTTTTGATAAAATAAGAACCTCTTTAAATTCTTCTTGGCACAAAATAAGAGCTAGAATGTGGAATGGAAAAGAGTTTAGGGAAACAGAAGACTTGGATATTACTCATATTGTAGATAGAATCGGTACTGGAGATGCTTTTGCTGCAGGGTTAATTTATGGGTTACAAGAATTTGATGATTTTAAGGCGATGGAGTTTGCTAGCGCTGCTTGTGCCTTAAAGCATACGTATGAAGGAGATGTTAATTTTGCCACGGTAAAAGAGGTGATGGGTATCTTAGAAGGGAATACTACCGGCAGGTTTAATAGGTAATACGCGTATAAAAAAGACTTTTTTGGTCTTTGGATTATTATTCTTTCTTGTTTTATCGCATTTTTGCAAAACATCTAAACCAAACTGATTTATGGATTATTTTGTAATTATAGCCATTCTAGTATTTCTATCGGCCCTATTCGGCTATATCAACGTTCGTTTTTTTAAACTCCCTAATACTATAGGGTTAATGTTGATTACTATCGTATTTACGCTAGCGGTTTTTGGCTTGAGCTATTTTGACGATACCTTATTAAATGCAGAGAAGTATATCATCACTAAAATAGATTTTAAGTCCGTTTTGTTAGATGTGATGCTAAGTTTTTTGCTTTTTGCAGGGGCATTACATACCAATTTTGAACAATTAAAGGTCCAAAGAGGACCAATACTGCTCTTTTCCACCTTAGGAGTTTTAGTATCTACCTTTCTAGTAGGAACGGTGGTATTCTATCTGCTCCAACTATTGAGTTTAGATGTGGAATATGTGCATTGTTTATTGTTTGGTGCTTTAATATCACCAACAGATCCTATTGCTGTACTCGGCATATTAAAAAAAGCAGGAGTACCTAAACAATTAGAAACCAAAATTGTTGGAGAATCGCTATTTAATGATGGAGTGGGAGTAGTAGTGTTCTTAACTATTTATCAATTTGCAAGTCCGTCTACAGAAACAATTACAGCCTTAGATGTTGTAGAATTATTTGGAGTAGAGGTAATTGGCGGTATCTTGTTAGGCTTATTTTTAGGGTGGGTTACCTACCGCTTAATGCGCTCTATAGATGATTATGATATTGAGGTCATCATCACCTTAGCGACGGTGATGGTAGGAACGGTTATTGCGCAAAAACTGCATTTATCAGCGCCACTAGCAATGGTTACAGCAGGTTTGGTAGTTGGTAATGATACTTTACGCGATAGTTCTATGTCTGAAATAACAGAAACCTATGTAGATAAGTTTTGGGAATTAATAGACATTCTATTGAATACTTTATTGTTTGTTCTAATTGGGATGGAAATGTTGGTATTGACCTTTAATATCAATTATATATTAGCAGGGCTACTGGCAATACCAATTATATTAATATGTCGTTATATATCTTTGGTATTGCCTATACGGATTTTTGAAAAGAAACTAAACTTTGTACCCAACACCAATTTAATCATGACATGGGGAGGTTTAAGAGGAGGTATTTCTATAGCCTTAGCCTTAGGGTTATCGGATGAAATGAATAGAGATCTATTCTTGGTGATTACTTATGTTGTTGTAGTCTTTTCTATTGTTGCTCAGGGCTTAACCGTTGGTAAATTAGTGAAAAAACTAGCAAAATGATGATACCCGTAAATTACACAGATTTCACGTATACATTAGAAAACAAGGCTCCTGATAAGAATTGGCCTGAAGGATTACAGGCTATGTGGTTTGATGCTAAAGGCGATTGGCAAAAATCTCATGCCATAGCACAAGATTTAAATACTCCTTTAGGAAGTTTAATTCATGGGTATTTACATCGAAAAGAAGGTGATGAATTTAACGCAGGGTTTTGGTATCGGCAAGCAGGAGTATCTTACCCTCAAGTAAGTTTGGAGGAAGAATTACAAGAAATTGTAGAAGAAATTTTAACATAAAAATAAAGAGACCCATGTGTATTCGCATGGGTCTCTTTATTTTTATGTAATTAGATTCGTTTATTTATTCGGAGCTATAAACTTATAGAGTAGTCCTGCTAAAATAGCACCAACAATGGGTGCTACCCAAAACAACCATAATTGTCCCATAGCTTCTGCGCCTACAAATATTGCTTGAGCAGTGCTTCTAGCAGGGTTTACAGAGGTATTTGTAACGGGAATACTAATTAAGTGAATTAGTGTTAATGCTAGACCAATAGCTAGCCCTGCAAAACCAGGAGCGGCATTTTTATGAGTAGCTCCTAAAATAACAATAAGAAACATAAAGGTCATAACTACTTCAGTCACTAAAGCAGCTGTCATATTAAAGGTGTGGCCATATTGCTCGACACCATAAAAGTTAGTCGCAAAGTCACCAGCTTGAGAATATCCAGAAAAGCCAGCCTGGTTGCTTACAATCAAATAGAGTATTCCTGCTCCTGCAATACCTCCTAAAACTTGCGATATGATATAAGGGAGTAGCTCTTTGGTTTCGAAACGGCCACCAACCCAAAGTCCAATAGATACTGCGGGATTAAAGTGTCCGCCAGAAATATGACCCAAGGCATAGACACCAGTTAAAACGGTAAGTCCAAATGCTAAAGCAACGCCCACAAGGCCAATGCCAATTTCAGGGATACCAGCAGCTAGTACGGCACTACCGCACCCGCCTAAAACGAGCCAAAAGGTTCCAATAAACTCTGCAATAAGTTTTTTCATAATTAATGTGTTTAGTGATTTATATTAATTTGTTAATGGTTTTAACTTTGTCAATATACTCAAAAAGAAATAAAAGGGATTAACGATTGCGGCTTGAACATAAAAAAAGTCCCATTCAAATTAATGAATGGGACCTTGTAAATTCTAGAAAGTATATGTTATAGTACTCTTACGTTTACCGCATTTAAACCTTTCTTACCTTCTTCTAGATCGAATTCAACTACATCGCCTTCACGAATTTCATCGATTAATCCAGAAATGTGTACAAAGTGATCTCTCTCTACACCTTCTTCAGTGATAAAACCAAAACCTTTGGTGTCATTGAAGAATTTTACTGTTCCTTTACTCATGTTAAAAATTTAATTATTAATACTTTATCCTGATACAAAGATGATGCCAAAAAAATTATAATTACAACCTACTTTAAGGTTTTTTGGTATTTGAATTTGTTGCTATAAGGGCCATCGATACTTTTTTAGGGATGGCACTTAGAGAATTTTTTTAAAACAAATACTATTTTTCACATCGGTATAAGGACCATAATTAGGTATGGTCGTGTATTTGTTTTTATGATACAATGCAACAGCTTCTACTTGTCTAGTACCGGTTTCTAAAATAATGGTTGAGTATTTTAATTCTCGACCCCATTGTTCTAATTCCATTAATATTTTAGAAGCCACACCTTTTCCTCTGTAGGCTGGCTTTACATACATTCGCTTAATTTCTAAAGTAAATTCGTCAAAGTGTTTGATTGCGCCACAGCCTATTGCAAGATCATTCTCATAGACTACAAGAATGTTTTCTAAATGATCTGTTCCATTAAATTGATTGTAAAAATTATGCTCCTCTCCATCTGTGACTTTCAGATAAGCATCTAAAGCTTCAATTAGTTTTAAAAAATCTTTATTTGATGCATCTGTTCTTAGAATAATCATGCTAATGAGTTTTTTTAAACCGTGATACTGATGCCGTCTGCAGCCATGTTTTTATGGCTATCTAAGTAGAAATCAATTCTACCTAAATTGATACCAAAACATCCTACTTGATTCACTAAGATATCGTCCTGCATACTATTTTTTACAACAGTTGGTTTGTCTAGAAAGGTATGGGTGTGGCCACCAATAATAAGATTGGTGTATTTTGTTTTTGCAGCTAACTTAAGATCGTCTGGTTTATCTGTATCATATTGGTATCCTAAGTGAGACAAACATATGATAATATCACAAGCCTCTTCTTCTTTAAGGATTCTTTCCGTGTCTGAAGCAATCTCATAGGGGTTTAAGTACGTGGTTTCCTTAAAAAGTCTTTTGGTAACTAGTCCGTCTAACTCTATACCTAAACCGTAAACGCCAATTTTGATACCGTCTACAGTATAGATGTCGTAAGGTTTGGTAAACCCTTGCATGGTGGTATTGGTGAAATCATAATTAGCACTAAGCAATTTAAATTTAGCGTGTGGTAATTGTGCAAAAAGGCCGTCTATACCATTATCAAAATCGTGATTTCCTATTGTAGCAGCATCATACTTAAGCATGCTCATTAGTTTAAACTCTAATTCGCCACCATAAAAATTAAAATAAGGGGTTCCTTGAAAAATATCTCCTGCATCAAAAAGCAAGGTATTAGGGTTTTCTCTTCGGATGTTATTTACTAGGGTTGCACGTTTAGCTAAGCCACCAAGACCAGGGAATTCAGAATGTGTACTTGGAAAGCTATCAATATGGCTATGCACATCATTAGTATGTAAAATGGTGATCTTCTTTTTTGTATCTAGACTACAAGAATTTAGTGTCAAACCACCCAGTCCTATAAATGCAGATGTTGCTGTAGTATTGGTAATAAATTTTCTTCTATCCATGATTTAGTAGTCTAGTTTTATAAATCGATCATCAGTTATTGGAGCAATGGTATCTTTTTTTGTAAAATAATCAATCATGATATTTCGAATGAGATAGTCAGTCTCTGTAAAGGTTAATTTATTTTTAAAGAAATCCATACGGTCACCTCCATTTACTAAATAGTTAGAGGTCCCTACATAATAGGTTTTATTTTTATCAAAATTTTCTCCTTGAATCTTAATGGTATTTATAGTGTCATCTTTGTTTAGGATAATTTGAATTCCGGCTAGTGGATGTGGTCGCTTTGCTTTTATAAGGTAGTCTACCATTTCTAGAATAGCATCTCCTTTTAAACCTACAACTACAATGGTATTTTCAAAAGGCATAATTTCATAAGCTGTTCTTGCAGAAACATTTCCAGCCGAAATAATACTTCTAATTCCTCCATGATTTAATAAAACAAAATTTAAAGAGCTGCCTGTTCTAGATTTGAAAATTGGTCCTGCTAATTCTAAAACAGCATCGGCCATTAAGTTCCCCGCCGTGGTGTTTAAAATGCCATCATTTTTTGTGATGTCTTTTGGAGCATAGGCTATGGTACTATCTAAAATTTCATTAATTCTATTTCTGTATGGAGCTACAAATGCTTCAATACTATCTGTTGGGATAAGAGTGTCTGAGACAGCAATTTGTTTTCCTGAGATTTCGGTAAGCATAGGTTTTTCTTGTTTACAGGAAAAGAAACAAGTCATTGTTATAATTATAACAATTTGTTTAATTTTTAAAATCATTTTAGTATGTATCTTCGTGTTATAATTGCTATGAATATTATTTACATTTGTACAAATGTAAAAATACATGTTTTTAAAAGCTTTAAAACAAAAATTAAAACTTAAATCTGCTAGAAAGCACGTAAAGCAGCTATTGTCAGGCCCTTTAGAGAATGTTAAAAAAGGACGTGGGATAGCTTCTGTAGGTTGTATTGTAGATTTAGATAAGTTCGAGGATGTGAGTTTGTTTTACCAATTGGTAGATGAGTTCAAGCTAAGACCTAATTCGGTGAAAATTATTGGGTATAAAAATTTTTATGACAAGAATTCACCTTATGCAACACCTATTTTTTCGGATAAGGATTTGGGTTGGAATGGAGCAATAGAAAATGGATATGCTTTAGAGTTTTTTAGCAGGGAATACGATTTGTTATTAAATTATTATTCGGAAGAACAATTGCTATTGCAATTAATGACATTAAAGACAAAAGCAAGAATTAGAGTAGGTTTTGGTAGTGTAGATCATAAATTGAACGATCTTATCTTGCAAACGCCTATTTCAAATTTTGGATTATTTAAAGAGGAATTAAAAAAGTACCTTAAAATATTTAAGGAAATAGAATAGTATGAAGAATTTGTTTGGCACAGGAGTCGCATTGATAACTCCCTTTAATGAAGATTTTTCTATCGATGTAGCAGGTTTACAGCGGGTAGTAGAATATAGCATTGCGGGTGGCATTGATTATTTAGTAGTTTTAGGAACAACTGCAGAAACCGCTACGCTGAGTGCACAAGAAAAACAGCTGGTAATACAAACTGTGGTAACGACTAATGCTGGGAGACTACCATTAGTTTTAGGAGTAGGTGGGAATAATACATTTGCGGTAGTTGAAGAACTCAAAGTAATAGATTTATCTGATTTTGAGGCTATACTATCTGTTTCTCCATATTATAATAAACCAACGCAGGAAGGTATTTATCAGCATTTTAAGGCTATTTCTATAGCTTCTCCTAAGCCTATAATTGTCTATAACGTTCCTGGTAGAACGGGAAGTAATATGACGGCTGCAACAACATTGCGACTAGCACACGATTTTGAAAATATTGTTGCGATAAAAGAAGCTTGCGGTGACATGGTTCAAATCAATGAAATTATCAAAGGCAAGCCGGAAGATTTTTTGGTAATTTCTGGAGATGATAGTACCGCTCTGGCTACCGTATTAGCGGGTGGGGCAGGAGTAATATCAGTGATTGGCCAAGGACTACCAAATGAATTTTCTAAAATGATAAAATTAGGTTTAGAAGGTAAAGTTGGTGATGCCTATGAATTACATCACCAAATGGAGTTGGGCATGACTTTGATTTTCGAAGAAGGGAACCCTGCCGGAATTAAATCTATTTTTGAAACCTTACACATTTGCAAAGCATCTGTTCGTTTGCCATTGATAGAAGCGAGCAATGATTTAAAACAAAAAATATCAAATTTCTTAAGTACGGTGGCGAAGGTATCTGTCTAAAAAAAGAGTCGGAACTCTAATTTTAAGTTAAAAGTTAGCCAAAACATTTGTAAAAGGTATACTGCAGGTTATTTTAGCGATAGAAAATGTTTTTTAAATCCATTAAGAATAACTAATTTTGCAGAATGTTTAGAAAAATGCGACCTTTTTTAAGTCTCTTAGTTTTAACGCTTGTCTTAAGTTCTTGTAGTGAGTACCAAAAAGTGCTTAAGAATGATGACGTTAAAGCAAAGTATGATATGGCTGAGAAGTTTTATGAAGCCAAAGATTTTAAGCGTGCTAACAGGTTGTTAGAACAAATTACGCCTAAATATATTGGGAAGCCTCAAGGGGAGCGCGTTATGTTTTTCTTAGCAGATTCTTACTATCAAATTAAAGATTACAATACAGCAGGATATCAGTTTGAACGTTTCTTAAAATCGTACCCTAAAAGTGATAAAGCACAAGAGTCTGGTTTTCTAGTAGCAAAGAGCTATTATATGTTGTCTCCTGACTATTCTTTAGATCAAACAGATACAGATAAAGCATTACAGAAGTTGCAAACCTTTATTAATACGTTCCCAGAGTCAGAATTTATGCCAGAGGCCAATCAAATGGCTAAAGACCTTACGGAGAAAAAAGAGCTTAAAGCTATTGAGATTGGTAAGCAGTTTACGAAATTAGGCCAATATTACACATTGGACTATTCTATCTCTGCTGCAGCAGCAATGGATAACTTTATTTTGGATTTTCCAGGATCTATTTACAAAGAAGATGCACTATTTTATAAGATGAAAGCGTTAACTAATTTAGCGTTGAATAGTACTGAGCAAAAAAAGAAACAACGTTTGCAAGATGCAAAGGCATCATATAGTACCTTAAAAAAGAATTTTCCACAGACGCAATATGAAAAAGATGCGGGTAATTTGATGGAGAAAATTGAAAAAGAATTAGAAAATTATTCCAAATAAATAACAGGTTTTATTATGAACATGAACGATTTAAAAAATTCAAAAGCTCCTGTTTCTACAGTGACTATCAATAAGAATGAATTTGATGCTCCTACTGGAAACATTTATGAAGCAATCTCTATAGCTTCTAAAAGAGCTGTTCAGATTAACTCAGAGATTAAAAAAGAGTTATTAGAAAAGTTAGAAGAGTTTGCAACTTATAGTGATAGTTTAGAAGAGGTTTTTGAAAATAAGGAGCAAATTGAAGTGTCTAAGTTTTATGAAAAATTACCTAAGCCACATGCGTTAGCAGTAACAGAATGGCTAGATGATAAAATCTATTATAGAAATACAGCGAAAGACTTAAAGTAACATGTCATGTTGAGCGGAAAAAACATCCTTTTAGGAATTACAGGAGGTATTGCCGCTTACAAAACAACTTTTTTAGTCCGCTTACTTATTAAAGCTGGCGCTAATGTCAAAGTGATTTTGACAGATAGCGCCAGCTCTTTTGTTTCTCCACTTACGCTTACTACCTTATCTAAAAATCCCGTACTGTCTTCTTTTGTACATAAAGAAGATGATACTGTTTCATGGAATAATCATGTAGAACTGGGGCTGTGGGCAGATTATATGATTGTAGCTCCTGCTACAGCCAATACGCTATCTAAGATGGCTAATGGTACCTGTGATAATTTGCTTTTAGCTACCTATTTATCTGCAAAATGTCCTGTTTTTTTTGCTCCAGCAATGGACTTAGATATGTATGTACATCCGTCTTCTAAAGCTTCTTTTGAAAAATTGCAGCATTACGGTAATATTATGATTCCTGCTACTTCTGGTGAACTAGCAAGCGGTTTACATGGAGAAGGAAGGATGGCAGAACCAGAAGCGATTGTGTCTTTCTTGAAAGACTATATGGTAAAAGGATTGCCTTTGCGTGGGAAGAAAGTCTTAGTAACAGCAGGTCCTACCTACGAGGCTATAGATCCGGTACGTTTTATTGGAAATCACTCTTCAGGATTAATGGGTTTTGAAATAGCAAAAGCTGCTGCAGATTTAGGGGCAGAAGTTATTTTAGTATCTGGTCCTTCTCATTTGAAGGTCTCTCATGATTTAATTGAGTTAATTCGCGTAGTTTCTGCAGAAGAGATGTATCTAGAGGTACATAAACATTTTGATAAAGTGGCTATTGCGATAGCCGCTGCTGCAGTAGCAGATTACAAGCCGAAAACTGTAGCAACACAAAAAATTAAAAAGAAAGCAGAAGATATAAGCATTGAATTAGTTAAAAATAAAGATATTTTGTTTTCAATGGGGCAAAAAAAATCACATCAGTTTTTAGTGGGGTTTGCTTTAGAAACAGAAAATGAGATAGAAAATGCAAAAGGAAAGCTGATCCGTAAGAATCTGGATGCTATTGTTCTTAATTCTTTAAACGATTCTGGTGCTGGTTTTGGAAAGAAAACAAATAAAATATCATTCATAGATAAGAATTCTACGATTAAAGCGTTTGAACTAAAAACCAAGGCAGACGTTGCTAAGGATATCATGAATGAAATAATGAACAGGTTACATGCGTAATTTTATTTTTCTATTGATCGTTTTACTTGTTCCATTCTTTGGTGGAGCTCAGGAGTTAAATGCTGTAGTTACTATAAACTCAGACCAAGTAGGGCAAACAAATCAACAAATTTTTAAAACCCTAGAGCGTTCGTTAAATGATTTTGTTAACAAGACAAAATGGACGAATAGAACGTATAAAGAAGTAGAGAAATTAAATGCACGTATGTTTATTACGGTTTCTGAATATCAGAGTAATAAATTTAAAGCAAGTATTCAATTGCAATCTTCGCGTCCTATTTTTAATACGTCTTATGACAGTCCTATTTTCAATTACAAAGACAACGAATTAAACTTTGAATATACTGAGTTTCAACCATTGGTCTATAATGAAAATGTATACGACTCTAACTTAGTTAGTGTGGTAGCTTACTACGTATATATCATGTTGGGTATAGATGCGGATACATTTGAATTGGAAGGTGGAACAGATTTTTACAGAAAAGCTCAAAACATTGTAACCCAAGCACAGGGAAGTAGTGCGGCTGGATGGAGTCAAGATGCTAGTGAACGTACGCGGTTTGAATTGGTAGATAATTTATTGTCTAACACTTTTAAAGAGTACAGAGTAGCTATGTATAATTACCATAGAAAAGGAATGGATATCTTAGCAGATAATAATAGTACCGGCAAGCAAGTTATTTCTGGAACTATGAGGTTGTTAGAGACTTTAGTAAAGCGTAGACCTAATGCTTTTCTTATTCAGACCTTTTTTGATGCTAAATCCGAAGAAATTAAAAATGTTTTTTCAGACGGACCGAAAGTAGATATTGTACAACTCAAAGAGACACTTGCTCGTATAGCCCCATTGTATTCAAGTACTTGGAATTCAATTACCTATTAAATCCTCTGAATTAAATTATAATGCGATGCAATAAAATAGTATCGTTGCTGCTTAATAGTTTCAAACTCAAAGAATATAAATTATCTTTACAGCACTAAATTTTTTTAGAATTGCTGAACTCACTATCAATACGGAATTACGCCTTAATAGATGCTTTAAATGTTACTTTCAATGATGGTTTTACCATCATCACAGGAGAAACAGGAGCAGGGAAGTCTATTTTATTAGGAGGATTAGGGCTTGTTTTAGGAAAAAGAGCAGATTTAAGTGCTCTTCGTGATGAAACCCAAAAATGCATTATAGAAGCTACTTTCGATATTAAAAAATATCATTTAAAAGATTTCTTTATTTCGGAAGATCTTGACTTTGAAGAGAAAACAATCATTCGAAGAGAAATTTTACCTAGCGGGAAATCTAGAGCATTTGTAAATGATTCTCCAGTGACCTTAGGTGTCTTATCAAGTCTGGGAGATAGGTTGATAGATATACATTCTCAACATCAAACTTTGCAATTAGCAGATAATGATTTTCAATTAAAAGTAATTGATGCCCTTGCGGGTAATGCAGAACTATTGGTAGAATTTGGAGCAGGATTATCTGCTTATCAAAAAACACAAAGGGAATTAAAAAAATTAATCGCATTTCAAGAAAATGCGACGAAAGAATACGATTACAATAGTCACTTACTAAAGGAGCTAGAAACGGCGCCTTTAAAGCCTGGGACATTAGAGGAGCTAGAAGAGCAGTATGAGCAATTGAATAACGTAGAAGTTATTGAAGAGCATCTTTCTAAAGGAAACGCTTTGCTTAATGACGAGCAAATAGGAATTGTGACCTTACTGACAGAACTTAAATTAGCCTCTAATAAATTAGTAGCATTCGGGCAACAGTTTGTTGGCTTAAATGAGCGTATTAATTCTGTTTTTATAGAGGTTGATGATATCTCATCGGAATTGCAGTTACTTCAAGAAAATTCTGAAGCAAATCCAGAGCTTTTAGAACAAGTAAATACAAAACTTCAATTACTATACAATCTGTTTAAGAAACATAGTGTAGCTTCCATAGAAGAATTGGGTGTAATTAAAGATAAATTATCTGAAAGTGTTAGTGCAGCAGATAGTGTAGAATCTGACATAAAGGCAATAGAAAAAGAGCTTAAAGCAAAGGAAGAGTCTTTAGATAAACTTGCTTTAACAATTAGAAATAAAAGAATTAAAGTAATTCCTGTTTTACAAAAGCAACTGCTAGAAAGTCTTGGGCAGTTAGGTATGCCAAGCGCTACTTTTAAAATTGAAGTGAACGCCGCTGCTGCTTTTAATGCATCAGGAAAAGATGAGTTAGTGTTCTTGTTTGCTGCCAATAAAGGATCAAATTATGGTGACCTTAAGAAAGTTGCCTCTGGCGGTGAATTGTCTCGAATAATGCTGACAATCAAATCTATTTTAGCAAAGTATGAGCAATTGCCAACCATGATGTTTGATGAAATAGATACGGGTGTTTCTGGTGAAATTTCGGGTAAAATGGGAGATATAATGAAAGCAATGAGTGGTACGATGCAAGTGTTTTCTATTACCCACTTACCGCAAGTGGCCTCTAAAGGAGAGCATCACTTTAAAGTATACAAAGAAGAGCAAGGTATGGTTACACATACGCGAATGAAAAAACTAGCGAGAGAAGAACGTGTGAGAGAGCTCGCAGAAATGTTAGGAGGTAAAGATATTTCAGAATCTGCACTAGCACATGCAAAACAATTATTAGGATAATTGGATTTGAAAATCACCCTAAATAAATAAATTTCAAATAAACGAACTATTCAAATTTTAATATCTTTGAATTTAATTAGCGAATACTAAAACAAATAAAATGTCATACAACCTATTAAAAGGAAAAAGAGGGATAATCTTCGGAGCTCTTGATGAAAATTCAATTGCATGGAAGACTGCAGAACGCGTTCATGCAGAAGGAGGAACTTTTGTATTAACTAATGCGCCTATTGCCATGAGAATGGGACAAATAGATGCGCTTGCAAAAAAAACAGGTTCAGAAATTATTCCTGCAGATGCTACTAGTGAAGAAGATTTAGCTAATCTAGTAGAAAAGGCTACCGAAATTTTAGGAGGTAAATTAGATTTTGTTTTACACTCTATAGGAATGTCTGTGAATGTTCGTAAGGGGAGAAAGTATACAGATGAGAAATATGATTTCACCGCTAAAGGTTGGGATGTTTCTGCGCTATCTTTTCATAAAGTAATGCAAACGCTTTATAAAGCAGATGCTATGAATGAATGGGGAAGTATTGTAGCTTTAACGTATATGGCGGCACAACGTACATTCCCTGATTATAATGATATGGCAGATAATAAGGCATATTTAGAGTCTGTAGCGCGTAGCTTTGGGTATTTTTATGGAAAAGAAAAGAAAGTTCGTGTTAATACTATTTCTCAATCTCCAACACCAACTACAGCGGGTCAAGGGGTAAAAGGTTTTGATGGTTTCATCAGCTATGCAGAAAAAATGTCTCCTTTAGGGAATGCAACTGCTCAAGATTGTGCAGATTATACAGTTACCTTGTTTTCAGATTTAACCAAGAAAGTAACTATGCAGAATTTATTTCATGATGGTGGCTTTTCTAATACAGGAGTTAGTCAAGAAGTTATAGAGTATTTTAGCAAATAATAGTAAGATTTTTAATCGAAAGCCATTCGTATATACGAGTGGCTTTTATGTTTATAGTCATTTCAAATGAAATTAGATTTCTCCTTTATAGTTCCTGTATATAATAGGCCTAATGAGATTAAAGAGTTGTTAGAAAGTTTGGTCTTGCAAACGTATAAAACACCTTATGAAATTGTTATTGTAGAGGACGGCTCCACTCTTAGTTCAGAAACTGTAATTGCCACGTTTGAAGATAAATTAGCCATTACATACCTTAAAAAAGCGAATAGTGGTCCTGGAGATTCTAGGAACTACGGCATGCGTAAAGCCCGTGGCAATTATTTTATCGTGTTAGATTCTGATTGTATTTTGCCACCGCAATATTTAATGGAAGCAGAAAAATCACTTCAAAATGAGTATGTAGATTGTTATGGAGGTCCAGATGCAGCTCATGAAAGTTTTTCATTAGTGCAAAAGGCTATAAACTATGCTATGACTAGCTTTTTGACCACCGGTGGTATCCGTGGAGGAAAGAAAGCTGTAGGTAAGTTTCAGCCAAGAAGTTTCAATATGGGGATTTCTAAAAAGGCGTTCAAGGCTACAGGTGGTTATGGAAACATACATCCTGGAGAGGATCCAGATTTAACGATTAGGATTTGGAATAATGGCTTTAAGACCAAGCTAATTTCGGAAGCATATGTTTTTCATAAAAGACGAATAGATTGGAACAAATTTTACATACAGGTAAATAAATTTGGGATGGTAAGGCCTATTCTAAATCAGTGGCATCCTGAAACAAAAAAAATCACCTATTGGTTTCCTACCGTGTTCTGTGTGGGCTTTTTGTTCTCCTTGCTATTTGCTCTAATCGGGTTTAATTTTCCGATCTATTTTTACCTATTTTACTTTTGTTTGTTATTTGTAGATTCGCTTTTAAAAAATAAAAATGTAGCGATAGCTTTACTTTCGCTAGCAGCTGTTAGTATTCAATTTGTAGGGTATGGTTATGGTTTTTTAAAATCAACATTGTTGCTTAACTTTAGTTCAAAGAAAGCAGAAGAGTTGTTTCCTAAATTATTCTTCAAAAACTAATGCAAGCAATGATAAGGATTAAGAAAAGCCTCCAAAAACGAAAAGTTAAAATCTTCTTGATTTTTCTTTTCTTTTCGAGTATGTCTTGGTTTATAAACAAACTTTCTGAAGACTATACAGGTAGAGCAGTATTTAATGTGGTGTATACCAATGTGCCAGATAGTCTTTTGTTTGTAGGAGCTTCAAAAGATCATATAGATGTAAAGCTTAGGGCTAGTGGATTTACATTTTTAGGTTTTGGTTTTAAAAATAAAACAGTAACTATAGACGTTTCTAAGGCACAACAAGAAGAGGGGACTTATTTTGTGCCCAGAAGTGGGTACCAATTGCAAATAGAAAAGCAATTACCGCAATCTATGGAGTTTATGGGAGTAGATGAAGATGATGCTATTGTCTTAGAAATCTATATGCTTGAGACCAAGAAAATTCCTGTAATTCAAAGATTGCAGGTAGATTATTCTCAAAATTACATGCTAGAGGGAGAAGTTGTTGTACAGCCCGATAGTATTTTGATCCAAGGACCCGAAGCATTGTTAGATACCATAATAAGTATTCAAACAGAAGAAAAGTCTATTAATAATATTACGGAAGATTTTAAAGAGGAACTACAGCTGCAAATCCCTGAAAATAATCCAAATATTAAATATGCTGCAACAAGTGTTTTTATAAGTGGAAAAGCAGTGCGCTTTTCGGAAAAAATAATTGAAGTGCCTATTTCTGTAACTAATATGCCAGAAGATTTTGAAATTAAACTATTTCCTGATACAGTGAAGATTGTTTGCCGGGCAAAGATAGATAATCTTAAAAACCTCGAAGCGTCTAATTTTAGGGTCATTGCAGATTGTAGTGCTATTCAGGGTGACGCTCAAAATGCAGTTCTGTTACAGTTGGTGTCAACTCCAGAGACGATTAAGGATGTGCGCCTGATGTCTAATGAAGTGCGGTATATTTTAAAGCGGAAATGATGATTGTAGGGTTAACAGGCGGAATAGGTAGTGGTAAAACTACAGTAGCAAAAATGTTTCACGCGTTGGGTGTTCCTGTATATAACTCAGATATTGAGGCTAAAAAGCTAATGGTAACTTCGGAAGTTCTTAAGGTTAAAATAAAAGAACTTTTAGGAACAGAGTCTTACACTGACCATAAGCTTAATAGAACTTATATTGCCGATAAAATTTTTACGGATCCTGATTTATTAGCACAGTTAAATGCGATAGTACATCCTGCCGTAAAAGAACACTTTATTACTTGGGTAGGAGATCAAAACTCTGATTATATTATTCAGGAAACTGCTATTATTTTTGAAAACAATTCTCAAGATAAATTTGATAAAATAATATTAGTCACAGCGCCAGAAAGCGTCAGAATTCAGAGAGTTACCTCGCGGGATACTATTTCTGAGACAAAAGTAAAAGAGCGTATAGCCAACCAATGGGCAGATGATAAGAAAGCTGCATTGTCAGATTTCGTAATCAATAATTTGGAATTAGACAAAACCACTGTTTTAGTCGCCGAAATTCATAAGCAACTTCTTAAATTTTCCTCTTTTACATCTTAATTTTAACATTTGTGTTAAGGTTAGGTTAAACGCATTAACTTCTATCTGTTAAATTTTTAATTTTACCGCAATGAATAGACGCTTATTTATTCTTCTTGTCATTTTAATGAGTGTTTCTCTAATAGGAATAATTTTTGTTCAAGGCTATTGGATTAAACAGTCTGTTGAAGATAAGGAGGAACAGTTTACGAGTATGGTGACCGAAATATTAAATAAGGTCACGGAGAAAATTGAAAAGAGAGAGCTTGCAGATTATACGAGTGAGCTTTTGAAGATTAGAGATAGTGCAGGTGGGCAAGCAAAAGCACCGGACCTATTAAAAAATATCTTTTTTATGGAAAGAGATATGAACTCTAATGAGATTACGTATTATTCACATGGTATATTAGAAGAGAGTTACAATGTACCATCAACGTTCTTTGACACTAATAATATTGGTTTTGGGTTGGATTCTACCGTTTTAAAAAACTATACAAGCATTCGTAATAAAACTATTTTCAAAGAGGATTATGGGTTAGACGGGAAAGCAAACTTGTTGACACCTATTCAGAAATTAGAAAAAATTGGCGGATTAACATCCATAGAGAAGGCTGCTTGGGAAGATGTTTTTAAAGAAAAGGCGAAAACCAGACCTATTCACAAGCGTGTTACAAGGCAAGAGATAGAACTTTTGTTTGATATGGAGCTTAAAAATAGAAATATAGATACCGAGTATGAATACGGTATATATAGCCGAAGTTTGCCTACGAAAGTTAAATCTAGAAAATTCAAATTTGCAAAAAGTAGTACACTTTATAAATATCCTATTTTTAAAGATTCTGATGGGGAGAGTAACTTTGCGCTGTTAGTCACATTTCCAGCGAAGAAGAAATATTTAATCAAGACAATTTTACCTATGGCAATTTTGTCTTTGCTATTTACTTTGGTCATTGTTGTAGCTTATACGAGTGCCATTTATCAATTAATAAGACAAAAACAAATTTCAGAAATAAAATCTGATTTTATCAATAACATGACGCATGAGTTTAAGACTCCTATTGCTACCATAAATTTAGCAGTAGAAGCCATTAGAAACCCAAAAATTATTGATGATAAAGAAAAGGTAGAACGCTATCTAACGATGATTAAAGATGAGAATAAAAGAATGCATGCTCAAGTAGAGAATGTACTTCGTATTTCTAAACTAGAAAAGAATCAATTAGATATTAGTAAGGATAGGGTAGACGTTCACGACATAATACATGATGCCATGGCGCATGTAGAATTAATTGTAGATGATAGAGGAGGTTATATCCATCTTCACTTAGAAGCAGAAAGCAGTGAAGTATTAGCGAGTGACATGCACTTTACTAATGTTATCGTGAATATACTGGATAATGCTATTAAGTATTCGCCAGAGGCGCCTAAAATAGATGTGTATACAGAAGTAGCAAACAACAATATTATTATAAAGATTAAAGATCAAGGTGCAGGAATGAGTAAAGCCGTTTTGAAAAAGGTTTTTGAAAAATTTTACAGAGAGCACACGGGTAATATACATAATGTAAAAGGTCACGGTTTAGGTTTAGCCTACGTGAAAAAAATTATTGAAGATCATCAAGGTGAAGTTTACGTTGAGAGTGAGAAAGGAAAAGGAAGTACATTCTACGTGAAGTTACCTTTAATATAAAAAAGAATTATGGAGACAGTAAACAAGAAAATACTTTTGGTAGAGGATGACCCAAATTTTGGTATCGTTCTTAAAGATTATTTGTCTATGAACGATTTCGATGTCGTTTTAGCAAAGAACGGGATGGAAGGTTTTGAGAAATTTAAAAAAGATAATTATGACATCTGTATTCTTGATGTTATGATGCCTTATAAAGACGGGTTTACATTGGCTAAAGAGATCCGTGAGAAAAATGAAAATGTGCCAATCGTATTCTTGACAGCTAAAACCATGAAGGAAGACGTATTAAAAGGATACAAAGCAGGAGCAGATGATTATTTAAATAAGCCGTTTGATTCTGAGGTACTTTTAATGAAACTTAAGGCGATTCTACAAAGAAAAGCTTCAAGTACTTTGGCTGATAGTCGTAAATTCGAATTTACCATCGGTGAATTTCAATTGAATTCTAAATTGCGTTTTCTTAAATTTAAAGATCAAGAGCCTGTAAAATTATCCCCAAAAGAGAATGAATTGTTGCGTCTTTTAGCATTACATGAAAATGATCTAATGCCAAGAGAACTTGCTTTAACAAAAATATGGAGAGATGATAACTATTTCACTTCTCGTAGTATGGATGTTTATATAGCAAAGCTTAGAAAGTATTTAAAAGTTGACGATTCTGTAGAAATTCTGAATATTCACGGAGAAGGTTTTAGATTGGTTGTGAAAACAGCGGAGGAATAGACCTTTTACGATTTTAGTATATAGCGCCACTTGAATTTTCAAGTGGCTTTTTTATAGGAATAAACTAATGATGCAAACAGAAATAAATCCTGTTAAAGCCAGTATGGTCGTCATCATGGTCCATGATTTAAAAGTTTCTTTTTCCGAGATTCTCAGGTATTGGCCTACAAGCCAAAATCCACTATCATTTACATGAGAAAAAATACTTGCACCAGATGCAATAGCAATCACCAAACAAGCTAATTCTGGATTGCTCAGAGAGGCGTCTACAAGCAACGGAGCAACCAATCCTGCCGAAGTAATCATAGCTACGGTAGATGAGCCTTGAATTATCCGAACGATAGCGGCACTGGTAAAGGCAAATGCCAAAACAGGAAAACCTACATCACTCAATGAGGTGGCTAGTAACTCTCCCGCTCCTGTATTAGTTAACACTTGTTTAAAAACACCACCTGCGCCTGTTAGTAAGATTATAGTTCCTGCAGGCTCTAAAGATTTACTGGTAATCTTAAACAGTTCATTTTTTGTCATCCCTCTTTTTATACCGAAAAAATACCAAGCTAATAAGTTGGCGATAATCAATGCGGTGAACGGATGACCTACAAGTTCTACTATATTTAATACTTGAGGGTCTATAGGACCCAAAACTCCGCTAATAATACATGTATTTAATAGTATAAGTATGATTGGAATTCCAATTATTCCCATTGTGAGTCCAACTTCAGGTAAACTGTCATGTACGGTACTTTCTGTTTCTTGAGGGGCTTCAATATGTATCTTTTGAGCAATGTATTTTCCAAAAAGTAATCCACTGGTCAATGCGGTTGGGATACCTACGATAAATCCCATAAGAATTACCCACCCTAATTCTGCACCTATGATTTCGGCCACAGCAATGGGTCCTGGTGTAGGAGGTATAAATGCATGAGTAATGGCTAATCCGGCTAATAGGGGAATAGCATATAGTAATAATGATTTTTTTGTTTTACGTTGTAAAGCATAGATCATTGGAACCAAGATAATAAAAGCGACATCGAAAAAAACAGGGATAGCTATTAAAAATCCAGAAATGACCATAGCAGATGGGGCATTCTTTAATCCGAATTTGGAGACCATGAAATTGGCAATAGTTTTTGCTCCGCCAGAACTTTCTAGTATAGCTCCAAACATAGCACCCAAGCCCACAACAGTAGCGACAAATCCTAAGGTACCGCCCATCCCGTTTTTAACGGTATCAATAATTTCTTTTGCATTAAGGCCTGCAACCAAACCCACGGTAATACTTCCTATTAGTAAAGCAATAAAGGCATTAATCTTAAGCTTGAGGATTAAAAATAAGAGAATAGCAATCCCTAGTATAACGGCGAGAATAAGTTGAGTTTCCACTAGTTGAGTTGGTTTTTTATTTCAGTAATAATTTCCTCAGGATTAAATCTTATTGATACTGTAATTACGTTTTCAGTAGTGTCCGGAATTTGTAAAGCATCAAATTGAGATTTTAGAAGGTCTGAAGGCATAAAATGACCCTCTCTACTATTCAACCGATTATAAATAAGCTCAAAAGAGCCTTCTAGAAATATAAAACAATGTTTTTGAAGTTTATTTGCTAATAATGTTCTGTACTTTTTTTTAAGCGCAGAACAAGCAATTAAAGCGCCTTTACTACTATTTTCTAAAGCAATGCTATTTAGTTTTAACAGCCAATCATGCCGATCATCATCATTTAAAGGATGGCCAGCGGCCATTTTATCAATATTTGCCTGTGGATGATAATCATCGCCGTCAAAAAAAGGAATACCCCATTCTTTAGAAAGTAACTTTCCAATGGTGCTTTTTCCTGTTCCTGATACCCCCATAATATAAAATACTACGCCATCAACCTTATTCATTTAATTTTAGTTTCAATTTTATCTATTACTACGTTGATTTCTTCGTCAAAGCCCACCCAAATAGTTTCGGTAGTTCTACGAAACCAAGTTAGTTGCCTTTTTGCAAATCTTCTTGTGTTTTTCTTGATTTCAGAAATAGCAAAATCTAATGGCCAAAGACCTTCAAAGTAATTAAATAATTCTTTGTAACCTACAGTTTGTAAGGCATTTAACGCTTTGTTCTCTATTAGTGATTTTACTTCGTCTATAAGTCCGGCATCAACCATCAAATCTACCCGCTGGTTTATACGTTCATAAATCATCTCTCTTTCTGCTTCAATACCGAGAGTAATAGTTTTAAAAGGTCTTTTGTTTTTGTCCTTATTTAAGAACGAAGAGTAAGGTTTTCCTGTTCCGATGCAAATTTCTAAGGCACGCACCAATCGGTGTGGGTTTTGGATATCCACTTTGTTAAAATAATCAGGGTCTAATTCCTTTAACTGGTTCTGTAAGGCAGCAATTCCTTGTGTTGTAAGCTGTTGGTTTAGTTTTGTTCGTATGGCTGAATCTACTTCAGGAAAATGGTCTAATCCCTTCGTTACAGCGTCTACATAGAGTCCGCTACCACCCACTAAAACAACAATATCTTTAGTTTCAAATAAGGTTTCAAGTGTAGCAATAGCATCTCGTTCAAAGTCTCCAACAGAATAAGGTTCTAAGATACTTTTGTGTTGTACAAAATGGTGCGGAGCAGCGGCTAATTCTTCTGAAGAAGGCACAGCGGTACCTATATTCATTTCTTTAAAAAACTGTCTAGAATCTGCCGATATGATTTCTGTGTTATACTGTTGTGCTATGGCAATAGCGAGTTTTGTTTTACCAATTGCGGTAGGTCCAACTACGGAAATTACTGTTTTCTCCATTATAATTTGCTTCCACAGTTATAACAATGCGAGGCGTCATCTCTATGCCCTTCAGCGGAGCAAGAAGGGCAAGATTGTGTATTTACATGCACATAAGTACCTTCTTTTGCATTAGAATTTCCTTTAGTTTGTTTTCCAAATTCTACCGTTACAATTCCTGTAGGGACCGCAATAATACCATAACCGACCAACATAATCAAGGTTGCGATAAATTGTCCTTGCGGCGTTATAGGGGCAATATCTCCATAGCCAACGGTAGTCAGGGTAACAATAGTCCAGTAGATGCTTATAGGAATACTCGTAAAGCCAGCATCTTCACCTTCAACCAAATACATAAGGGTTCCTAGAAGCACGGAGACAATTAAAACAGCGAATAAGAAAACAATAATTTTTGCTCTACTTGCCTTTAAAGCGCTTTTTAACTGTGAGGCTTCACCTAGAAATTGCACAAGTTTTAGAATTCTAAAAACTCGTAAAAGACGTAAAGCTCTAATAGCTAACAGTACTTGGGAGCCTGCAAGAATATAAGAGATATATAGCGGTATTGTTGATAGTAAATCTATAATACCATAAAAGCTAAAGATATATTTTAAAGGTTTTTTTATACTAACTACCCGTGCTATATACTCAATGGTAAAAAATATGGTGATGATCCATTCAAAAGCAAGAAGAATAGAATGGTATTTGGCATCTAGTTCTTTGATGCTCTCTAACATTACAATAATTACGCTAATGATAATTAAGATGATCAAGATAATATCAAAACCTTTACCCATAGGGGTGTCAGCTTCATATATTACTTCATGAATTTTATGTTTCCAACCTTTATCTGGCTTATATCTTCTCAATGGTTATTCCTTAATTTCGATTATTTTTTGAACTTTTCGTTTGCGTAAATAGGTTTCAATAATATGATTGGTATTTGCATTGCCCGTCATAGGAGTGATAATCGATTCTAAGATAGGTAAATTATTAATTTGATAGTTTAGATCACAGAAACCTAAGCCTTTAAATACACCATCTTTAATTAAAATAACGCTTTTCTCTCCTAGAACTCTACCCTTATCTACAATGGCAATATTCTTTTCTACTAAGCTATATTTTTGAATAAGCTCTGTTATTCTAGTGTTATAGGACGCTGGATTTTCTTTTGCTATACAAGCTCCTAAGCAAGTTCCGTCGTCATATTTAGAACAGTTTGTTTTTGCCTGAGATATGCCATTTACTTTATTACAGAGTTGAAACTCATCTCGTACGGCATGTAAAAAGTTTTCGGCAGCAACCAAACTATTAAAGGTTGTAATTCTTTGATGAATGGTATTGTTTATTTTTTCCGCTTTAAGTTGCAGGTACCCTTGGTCATTTAATGAAGCGTATATGCCAAAAGTAAATACCTTTTTTTTGTTGAAAGGATTGTATTTTGGTTTGTTACGCGCTAATTCTTCATTTTCTTTTAATAAAGCAATTAATTCAGTACCGGTTTTTTCAAAAGTTACACTACGTGTCTCTTTTTGAATTCTTCGAGCTCTATTACCGCTATTGGTAAAGTATTGATTGACGCGTTTTTTAATATTATTACTTTTATTCAATAAGATAATTTCTCCATCTTTATTATGCATATAAAATACTCCTACTTCTGAAGGCAAATCATCTACAATATCTAATTGCCTTGGTGATAACTCTCCAAGAGTTTCAGCTTTCATAACGGATTTAATGATGGTCTTATCTAAATCTTTGGAAAGAAGCAATTTAAAAAGTTTTAGAGTAGCCAGAGCATCACCGTTTGCTCTGTGGCGATCACTTACAGGTATTCCGAGAGATCTTACCAATTTACCAAGACTATAAGATTCTGCTTCCGGTAATAGTTTTTGTGAAAGTTCTACGGTGCAAATGGTTTTACGTTCAAAATTAAAACCCAATCGTCTAAATTCTGTGCGCAATATCCGGTAATCAAATTGTGCATTATGTGCTATTAAGACGGTATCTTCCGTGATCTCTACAATGCGTTTAGCTACTTCGTAAAACTTGGGAGCGGTTACTAACATTTTATTAGTAATTCCCGTTAAATTAACTACGAAAGGCTGAATTTCTTTTTCCGGATTTACTAAGCTAATAAATTGATCGACGACTTGATGTCCATCAAATTTATGAATAGCTATTTCTGTGATACCTTCTTCATTATATTTCCCTCCAGTAGTTTCAATATCTAATATTGCGTACATGTATCGTATTCAGAATTCATTTTTAATTTATAGTATTTGAACAACTAAATACTATTTTAACGTTTAAAGGTAAGTTTTTTTAACTTTTGGCCTGTAGTCTTTGTGTTATTTTACCTACTTCCAAAAATACTGCTTCCAATTCTGACCATGGTGCTGCCTTCTTCTATGGCGCTAAGGTAGTCACCACTCATACCCATAGATAGCGTATCTAAGCCTGTTAATTTAGTAGTCGCTAGGTCGTAAAGAGATTTTAAAGATTTAAATTCTCGCCTTACTTGTTGCTCATTATCCGTAAAAGTAGCCATTCCCATGAGTCCCTTTATCTTAATATTTTCTAAAGCTTTAAAGGTATCTGATTCTAGAATACTTAATAATTCTTCTTTATCTAAGCCAAATTTAGTATCCTCTTCAGCAATATGAATTTGCAAAAGACAAGCTATTATTCGGTTGTTTTTTTTTGCTTGCTTATTAATTTCTTTCAATAACTTAAAGCTATCTACGCCGTGTATTAAGTTTACGTAAGCTGCCATGTACTTTACTTTGTTGGTTTGTACATGACCAATCATATGCCATTGAATATCTTTGGGAAGTTCTTCCCATTTTTGGGTCATTTCTTGAATCTTATTTTCTCCAAAAATTCGTTGTCCTACTTCATAGGCTTCTTTCAGATCTGCAATAGGCTTTGTTTTAGAAACCGCAACTAAAGTTACAGCATCCGGTAGTGTGGCTTTAATCTTCTCTAAGTTACTAGCAATAGACATAAATTGTACTGTATTTATTTATTAAAGCTTTTAGCTACTTTTTCTGCTTTACGCGATTCTGAATAATCATAAAAGCCTTCTCCAGATTTTATACCAAGTTTTTTTGCAGTCACCATTTTTACAAGTAAGGGGCAAGGCGCATATTTAGGATTTTTAAACCCGTCGTGCATGACATTTAAAATAGACAGACAAACATCCAAACCAATAAAATCTGCTAATTGTAAAGGTCCCATAGGGTGTGCCATACCTAATTTCATTACAGTATCTATTTCTTCAACACCTGCAACGCCATTGTAAAGGGTTTCTATAGCCTCATTAATCATAGGCATTAAAATCCTATTAGCCACAAAACCAGGATAATCATTTACCTCGGTAGGTATTTTACCTAGTTGCACTGATAAATCCATTATGAGCGTTGTTACTTCATCAGAAGTAGTATACCCTCGGATTATTTCTACCAATTTCATGATAGGAACTGGGTTCATGAAGTGCATTCCTATCACTTTTTCTGGTCTATTCGTTACCGCAGCTATTTGAGTGATCGAAATAGACGAAGTGTTGGTCGCTAAAATTGTTTTAGCATCGGTCACTGCATCTAATTGTTTGAAAATTTTTAATTTCAATTCAATATTTTCGGTAGCAGCCTCCACGACTAAATCCATATTTTTAACGCCTTCTTCAAGTTGCGTATAGGTGGTGATATTTGCTAATGTATTCTTTTTATCCGCCTCAGAAATAACTTCTTTCGTTAGCATTCTATCTAAGTTCTTGGTAATTGTAGCCATCCCTTTTTCAAGTGAAGCTTCAGCAATATCAATTAGATGTACTTTAAATCCGTTTTGAGCAAATACATGTGCAATACCATTTCCCATAGTGCCTGCACCAATAACCGCAATATTTTTCATAATCAATGTTGTGTTTTTAATTTAAAAAGAAGCTATAATTTGTAATGCGACACGCAATGCATTGGTACCTTGTTCTAAACTTACCACAGGTACGGTGTCATTAACAATAGCATCTGCAAATGTTTCTAACTCATCTAAAATTGCGTTATTATTTTCAACATCAGGATTTTCAAAATATATTTGCTTTTTTACTCCTTCTGCATTCTGCAAAATCATATCAAAATCGCCTGGGTTCTCAGGAGCATCTTTCATTTTTACAACTTCTACCTTTTTTTCTAAGAAGTCTACAGCGATATAGGCATCTTTCTGAAAAAAGCGAGATTTACGCATATTTTTGAGAGAAATTCTACTTGCAGTAAGATTAGCTACGCATCCGTTTTCAAACTCTATACGAGCATTTGCGATGTCAGGAGAATTACTAATTACAGATACGCCGCTAGCATTAATATTTTTAACCTTTGAAGGTACCACACTTAAAATAGCATCAATATCATGAATCATTAAGTCTAATACAACAGGAACATCTGTTCCTCTAGGGTTAAACTCTGCTAGCCGGTGAGTTTCAATAAACATAGGATTATGTATATTATTTTTCACCGCAGTGAATGCAGGATTAAAACGTTCTACATGCCCAACTTGCCCCTTGACTTGGTGCTTTTTTTCTAAAAAAAGTAATTCTTCAGCTTCTTCAAGGGTATTGGTGATAGGTTTTTCTATGAAAATATGTTTTCCTTTTTCTATGGCTTTCTTAGCACAATCAAAGTGAGATAGGGTAGGAGTTACAATGTCTACTACATCAACAGCATCTATAAGTTTGTTGATATTATCAAAATAAGTATATCCAAATTCATCGGCCACCTTTTTGCCATTAATAGCATCTGGATCATAAAAACCAACTAAATTGTATTTTTCGGATTGATTTAGTAATCGCAAATGAATTTTGCCTAGGTGTCCTGCACCTAAAACGCCAACGTTGAGCATAAAAAAAATATTTTTTCAAAAATACGGATACTTAAATGTATTTGCAATCAGATTATTAAGATAAAGCTTGTTTTTAATTGATTGTTTTAAAAATATTAATAGAGATTTCTAGCACAGTTTTTTTAACTTCGTGGCACAAAACCAAACCCATTGAGAGATACACTAAAGCATAAAGGCATGCGAAATAAACTGGCGGAAACGCTAGTGGAAAAAGGCATAACAAGTAAGAGCGTTCTAGAAGCAATTAAAACAATTCCGCGTCATTTATTTTTAGACAGTAGTTTTGAAGATCATGCGTATCAAGACAAGGCTTTTCCTATTGGAGCAGAACAAACAATTTCTCAGCCGTATACTGTCGCATTTCAAACAGAACTTTTAGAATTAAAGCCTAATGCTAAAGTATTAGAGATTGGGACGGGGAGTGGGTATCAAACAGCCGTATTATTACATCAAAAAGCAAAAGTGTACACTATTGAACGACAATTAGAGTTGTTTAAAAAAACAAAGCTATTTTTTTCAAAAATGGGCTATAGACCTAAAAAATATATTTTTGGAGATGGTTACAAAGGATTGCCTGAAGAAGCACCTTTTGACGGAATTATTGTAACTGCAGGGGCACCTTATGTACCTAATCCATTATTAGCACAGTTAAAAATAGGAGGTAGGCTAGTAATTCCTGTAGGTGATGAAGAACAAGTGATGACTTTGTTTGTGCGAAAATCTGAAAAAGAATTTGAGAAAAAAGAGTTTGGTTCCTTCCGCTTTGTACCTTTATTAGAAGATAAAAATTAATAAAAAAAGAGCTTTAGTTATTAAAGCTCTTTTTTATGCGATCTAAATCTTTCTTATTGTCGCGGTCTTTCATTGTCTCTCGCTTGTCATAAAGCTTTTTACCCTTTGCCAAGGCAACATTGATTTTGGCTAGTCCTCTATCATTTAAAAATAAATTTAAAGGAACAATTGTTAAGCCCGTATTTTTTACTTCTTTTTCTAGTTTCTTAAGTTCGCCACGATTTAAAAGCAATTTACGTTCTGCTTTAGGTAAGTGATTGTAGTGCGACCCATGAGAGTATTCATCAATTTGCATATTGATAATAAAAAGTTCTCCACGGTCATTAAATTCACAGAAGCTTTCAGAAATAGAAGCCTTACTTAAACGTATAGATTTTATTTCAGTACCAGATAAAACTAATCCGGCGGTATACGTGTCTAAAATTTCAAAATCGAAACGTGCACGTTTGTTTTTTATATTTATTTTCTTTTGTATCACAACAACAAAAATAGTAACAATTAAATGATATGCAATTTAACCAATGGATTAATACTTTGATTAATTTTGTAATGACTTGTATACTTCTGCGATTAAGATAAAAATATACACCGATGAAATATTTTTTATTACTAGTAATATTAATGCTTTCTGCTTGTAAAAACACAACGGAAAAACAGTTGACGGCCGACGAAATTGTAGCGAAGAGTATCGTTGTAAGTGGCGGAGATCTTTATAAAACGAGTAAAATTGCCTTTAAATTTAGAGATAAAGAATATGAGTCAGATGCCAATGGGGCTATTCAAAAACGTAAGTTTTTTAGTGATTCTTTAAATTATATTGATATTAAAACAGCTTCTGATTTTCAACGCTATATTGAAGATACTCCAGTAGTCGTCTCAGACTCTTTAGCTTTTGTGTATAGTGAGTCTATAAATTCTGTGCATTATTTTGCGCAATTACCATACCATTTAAATGATAAAGCGGTGCATAGAAAGCTTCTAAAAGAAGAGACTATTCAAGATAAATCTTATTATTTAGTGCAAGTTACCTTTGATCAAAATGGTGGTGGTGCAGATTTTCAAGATACGTATTACTACTGGTTTAATAAAGAAACGTTTACACCGGATTATTTGGCTTATGATTTTCAAACCAATGGCGGTGGAGTACGGTTTAGAAAGGCTTATAATGAGCGCTATGTAAGTGGAATTCGGTTTGTAGATTATGAAAATTACAAACCCAAAGATGCTTCAGAAACAATACAAAATGTAGCAAATTTATTTGCTACAGGTCATTTAGAATTATTGTCTAAAATAGTCTTAGAAAATATCACCGTAGTTTTTGAAAATTAATCCATTTTTAAACGAATAGCTGTAGCTTTATCATCAATAATGCGCACAATAAATAAGCTGCTATTATCATAATCATCCATAGCAGGGTATTTCTCTTCGCCGAGCATTTTATTGACAAAATCTGGCGTGGTATTGCTATGTCCTACGACAAGTACATTTTCTCCTTCATGAATAATTTTAAAATCATCAACATTTAAAGTTGCAGGATCATAATTTTGAATGCTTAATTCTCTGCTTACTGCTGTAGGAGCAGCAGTCATCATTGTTCTTTCATAATCAGTACTATAAATGGTGTTTAAATCTATTTCACTAAAAACACGTTCCCATCTAATGGCTCTTCCTAATCCATCTTGATTTAATTCAGGATCTCTATTGTCAGGATTACTTCTGTCTTTTTCTCCATGCCTAATAAAATAATAGGTAGAAATAACGCTTTCTTTAGGTGTTGATGTTACAACAGGCTTATCGTCTTTACAGCTTGTAAAGTTTAATAAAATAAGAGAGGCTAAAAGTATTTTAAGAGCTTTCATAAAGAGGTTACAATCATTTGCGTGAATAAAATAAACTACTAAATATAACTCAATATCTTTAAATATAGTATTTCTAAGTGCGCTTTTAAGTTTTATATCCCCTTTAAGTTTTAAATTTTCTAACAATTATGAATCAATTCGTAAGAAAATAATTTAAGCAAAAAATAGGTTGCAGATGGGCGCAAAGGGTTTTATCTTGCAAACTATAAAAATTGAGTATAAATAGTACATTATAAAGGATAAATCAGGCAAGATGAACAAGAAAATAGACCAGTTAGCGGCAGATAATATAAGAGCTTTAGCTATTTCTATGGTAGAAAAAGCAAATTCTGGACACCCAGGTGGACCAATGGGAGGCGCAGATTACATGCATATTTTGTATTCTGAGTTTTTTAATTATGATCCTTCTGATATGACATGGCCATTCCGTGACCGTTTTTTCATGGATGCAGGGCATTTATCGCCTTTAATGTACGCTCAGTACTATTTATTAGGGAATTTTGCTAAAACAGACGTGCAGAGTTTCAGACAATGGGGTTCTGTAACTCCGGGTCACCCTGAGGTAGATGTGAAAAGAGGAATTGAAAATACTTCTGGACCATTAGGGCAAGGACATACTATGGGAGTAGGAGCCGCAATTGCTGCTAAATTCTTGCAAGCAAGATTCGGTGATTGGATGAACCATAAGGTATATGGTTTTATATCTGATGGTGGTGTTCAAGAAGAAATTTCTCAGGGTGCAGGTAGAATTGCAGGTCATTTAGGCTTAAGCAATTTTATTATGTTTTATGATTCTAATGATGTGCAATTGTCTACAAAGACAGATGAAGTTACTTCTGAAGATACCGCAATGAAGTATGAAGCTTGGGGTTGGAAAGTTGTAACTATTGATGGTCATAACCATGACGAAATTAGAAAAGCATTGAAAGATGCTAATGCTGAAACTGAAAAGCCTACATTAATTATTGGTAAAACAATAATGGGTAAAGGATGTGTTACTGCTACCGGTGAAACATATGAAGGCTACACAGAATTACATGGTAAGCCTATTGGGGATACAGGAGCAGATTTTGTAAAAACATTAATTCATTTAGGAGCAAATCCTGAAGACGAATTTGCAATCTATGCAGATGTAGAAGCATCGTACAAAGAGATTATTACTAAGAAAATAAAAGAAGCTCAACTTAAAAAACAAGAAATTTTAGCTTGGAGAGAAGATAATAAAGAGTTGTCTACAAAACTAAATTCTTTCTTAGCGGGAGAACTTCCTGAGTTAGATTTTGAATCTATTGAAAATAAAGCAGGTCTAGCTACTAGAGCAGCTTCTGCAAACGTATTAGGATATTTAGCAGGAAAAGTAGAAAATATGATTGTTTCTTCTGCCGATTTATCTAATAGTGATAAAACAGACGGATTTTTAAAGAAAACACATTCGTTACAAAAAGGAAATTTTACGGGTTCTTTCTTACAGTCTGGGGTAGCAGAGCTTACCATGGCTACAATGGCTAATGGGATGGCCTTGCATGGAGGAGTAATTCCTGTAGTAGCAACGTTCTTTGTGTTTTCTGATTATATGAAACCAGCTATTCGTTTGAGTGCTATTCAAGAACTTCCTGTAAAATTTGTTTGGACGCATGATGCTTTTAGAGTAGGGGAAGATGGACCAACACACCAACCTATTGAACAAGAGGCTCAAATTCGTTTGCTAGAAAAATTAAAGAATCATAGCGGTGATGCTAGTTTTATAGCATTACGCCCTGCAGATTCTGCAGAAACTGTGGTTGGGTGGAAAATGTTGTTAGAAAATGATAAAGTCCCTTCTGGGTTAATACTTTCAAGACAAGGTATTAAAGATATAGTTGCAACGGGAGCTACTAGATATGAAGATGCACTACAAGCAGAAAAAGGTGGGTATTTGGTACATAAATCAGACAACCCAGCTATTACCTTAATTGCAAATGGATCTGAAGTTGCAACACTAGTAGAAGCAGCAGCTTTATTAGAAGAGAGAAAAGGAGTAAAAGTAAATATAGCGTCTATCATTTCTGAAGGATTGTTCAGAAAACAATCTAAAGAATATCAAAATAGTGTTATTGCTACAGATAAACCTATATTTGGTTTAACAGCCGGATTACCTGTTAATTTAGAAGGTTTGGCTGGTGCAAATGGAAAAGTGTTTGGTTTAGAGCATTTTGGATATTCAGCTCCTGCGACTGTTCTGGATGAAAAGTTTGGATTTACGGGAGAGAAGGTTTACGAACAGGTAGTATCTTTCTTAGGATAGTCTAAAAAAGTTTATAAAGTAAAAAGGTTTAACAGTGTTTGTTAGACCTTTTTTTATTGCTATAGGTTGTTGGTTTAGTTCGCGATAATATTGTTTATTCCCCAACGGGAACTGTAAAATAAAATGTAGCACCTTCACCTTCTTTAGTTTCTACACCAATAGTACCTCCATTATTCTCCACCATCTCTTTGCATAGTAATAAACCTAATCCAGTCCCTTTTTCTTTATTTGTACCATAGGCACTTTGCAAACTAGAATCGGGCTTAAAGAGCTTGTTTTTAACCTCAGGACTCATGCCTACGCCATTGTCTTGGATCATTACTTCCCAAAAGTTATTTTTTAAAGATGCATTAAGAACTATTTCTCCCCCGTTAGGGGTGAATTTTATACTATTATTCAATAAATTTCTAACAATTAAATTAAACTGATTTCGGTCACAATATATTTCGGCAACTTCGGGAACGTTGTTTCTTACAATAATGTTTTTCTGATTGGCATTTTCTTGTAATAAATGAATGCTATCATTCACACTCGTCTGTACATTTAAATTTTCCGGTTTGTTTACGAAGCCATTCATTTGAGATTTACTCCAATTCAATAAATTATTTAAAGTAAAAGACATCGCATCTACATCATTGTATAGCTTAGGAACAAAATTTAAAAAGTCATCTGGCTTTATATCTCCATTTTTGATTAATAAAAGTAAATTCATTAATGCATTGATTGGGGATCTTAAATCATGGCTTATAATTGAAAATAGCTTTTCTTGAGTTTCATTGGCATAGGTTAATTCTTGTTTGCTTTCTTCAAGAGTAGCAGCTTTTTGCTCTAACTGGTTATTAAGTTTTTTAATCAACTTGGTATTTTTGTAGACATAAAAAGAGATTAATATGGCTAAGAAGACAGCAAATAAACTAAAGATAATATATGTCTGTTGTTGCGCCAGTGCAGTTTTTGTTTGTTTCTTTAATTCTTCTTGTTCTAGCTCAAAGCTTGTTTTAGCTTTCAGCATGAGCAATGCATTTTTTTTATCTTTTAAAGCAGTACTATCCGTAATAGTTTTAAAGTTTTCAAAGTAGTTAAGTGCTAAAGCAATATTGTTTTTTTTCTTATTAATGAGGTATAATATTTCGGATAAGGTAGCAATACCTGCTTGGTATTTTTGTTTCTCCGCAATTTTTAAACCAGCAAGCGCTAAATCTTCTGCAGTATCATAATCTTGTAGTTGTAAGTAGCTTTTTGCCTTTCCGCTGAGCAAATCGGCCTTTCTAATTTGATCCTGAAGTTTTTTGTGGCTTTCTTCACTTAGCTCAAAATACTTTAAAGCTTCTTTAGGGTTCTTCTTTTCTAGATAAAGCTCCCCTTTGGTGATATAGGCAAAGGACAACCACTCCGGTTTCTTCTCTTCGGTAAAGATGACAATACTTTGATCCAAAAATTTAAGCGCCTTATCAAAGTTTTTATTTTTCACGTTTAGATATCCTAAATTGCTCTGAATGACTCCAATCCAGTGTTTTTTATTTAAAACTTCTGATAATTTCAAAGAATTTTCATAATACGGCACAGCTTCTTTGGTATCACCTAACAATAGGAACAATGTTGCTAGATTTGTATTTAGTTTCATCTCGCTGAGTAAATCCTTTTTGCTTTTACTCAATTCTAAGGCTGCTTGGTATATTTTATAGGCATTTTCATGATCTCCAGCGTGCATACGCATCATTGCTTTAACATTATACGCAGCTAATAACGTACTATCTGCGCTAACATCTTTAGAGAGTTTTATGGCATTGTTTATATACTCGAAAGATGCATCAGTTTGATTCGAAGTAATTGTAGATGAAAATGCTAGTGCTATATATGCCTTAGCCTGCCCTCGTTTATAATTTATGGATTTACTAAGTCTTATTGCGTCATTACTAAGTAAACTAACACTATCGTAATTGGAGTATATAAATTCCCAAGCCAATTTGTTTAATAAATTTATATATACAGTGTCTCTCTCCTTAGGGGTGTCATTCAGTTTGTAACTCTTAATTTGAGAAAGGATTTCATGTTTTTTATCTTGAGCTTGTAAAAATGAAATACTCAGGATAAAGTGAAAGAAAATATATAGAAGAAAGGTCTTGAATTTATAGTTCATTGCATACGAAGTAGATGGCTTCGTTTAAAGTAATGAAATAATTCGGAAATAAATAATTTTAGTTGATGCTATCTGGGTTTGTAGGCATGGTAAAGTAAAATGTAGTTCCTTCATTAGGAATGCTTTCTACAGAGATTTTCCCTCCATTTTTTTCGACCATTTCTTTACAGAGCAACAGGCCTAATCCTGTACCTTTTTCTTTATTTGTGCCATACGTACTATGCAAAGCAGAATCTGACTTAAAAAGTTTCTTTAGAACTTCTGGACTAATACCTACACCATTGTCTTTAATAGAAATTTCCCAAAATTGATTTTTTTCATCAGCGTGTATACGTATTTCTCCCCCAGAAGGGGTAAATTTAATACCATTGGTTACTAAATTTCTTACAATTAAATTAAACTGATTTACATCACAGTAAATTTCAGCTGACGTTGGCACGTTATTAACGATGGCTATTTTTTTCTGGTTAGCATTTTCTTGTAATAGTTGAATGCTGCTATTTACTTTTTCATGTATTTGGAAGGAAATAGGTTTGTTTACGAAGCCATTCATCTGAGATTTGCTCCAAGTTAATAGATTGTTTAAAGTAAATGACATAGCATCTACATCACTATATAGTTTGGGAACAAAATTTAAAAAGTCTTTGGGTTCAATATCTCCATTTTTAATTAATAGTAGTAGGTTTTTTAAAGCATTGATGGGAGATTTTAAATCATGGCTGATGATTGAAAAAAGTTTTTCTTGAGTTTCATTAGCGTATTTTAAAGTCTTTTCGCTTTTCTCAAGAGTAATTGTTTTTTCTTCTAATTGATAGTTTAAGTTGGTTATGGTCTTGTTGTTTCTGTAGCCATAATAGGCAATTAGAATTACTAAAAACACAATAAAGAGACTAAAAATTATATAGGTTTTTTGCTGTTTTATTGTTCTTTGGTTTTCCAATTTAAGATCGTTCTGTTGTTTTTGAAAATTAGTTTTAGCATTTAATAGAGCTAATGCGTTTTGTTTACTCTGAAGAGCTGTACTGTCTGTAATATTTTTAAATTTTTCTAAATAGAAAAGCGCTTCTTTTTGATTTTCTTTTTCTTTGTTTAATTGATAAAGAATTTCTGAAAAATTGGCAATTAATATTTGATTTTGATTATCAATTGATGATAGGTACCCTTTTTTTGCTAATTCTTCTGATTTTTCTAATTCATTTATTTGTTGATGATATTTGGTATAGCCTAAGAGTAAGTCTTGCTTTAGTTTTTCATCTATTAGATTTTTTTGTAGGCCTTTACTTAAGTCAAGATAACGAAGAGCCTCTTTAGTTTCATTTTTATTGAGAAGTATATTGGCTTTGGTGAGATAAGCATAAGCAAGCCATTCTTTCCGGTCTACTTCAATGAAAATTTGAATGCTTTCATCTAAAAAAATAATTGCTTTGTCAAACTGATGGGTTTTATTATATAAGAAGCCCAAATTACTTTTTACAACTCCCACCCAAAATTTATCTTCCAGACGATCTGTGATGGCAAGTGCTTTTATGTAAATCTTTATAGACTCATCATTGTCTCCTAATACAGAGAATAGTGTAGCTAGGTTGGAGTAGAGTTTTGTTTCTTCTAGGGGATGTCTGTTATTCTCACAAAGGAGTAAAGCGTTTTGGTACTGCTCGTAAGCTCCTTCATAATCGTTAACATAAGTTTTGTAAATAGCCTTAATATTATACGCAGAGATGAGTGTACTGTCTGCTTTAATTTTAGTACTTAATACTATGGCTTGGTCAATGTTGTCTAAAGTTTTTTCAGAGTCCTTACATGCAATGATTTCACTGAATGAGGAGGTTAGCAGTGCTTTTGCTTGACCTTGTTTGTAATTTATTTTTCTACTTAAATCTAAGGCTTCTGTGCTCAAAATTTTCACACTGTCATAGTTAGAATACCTTAATTCTCGACTTAATGCGTTAATTAGATTAATATAAGAAGAATCTTTCTCCTTTCCTTGAAGCCTATGGGCTTTGATTTTAGAAATAATTTCTTGTTTTTTTCCTTGAGCAGTAAGTTTAGGAATATTTAAAAAAGTGCAGAAAATTAATACGGCAATAAGTGTAGAATAGTTACATTTCATAAGTTCGCAAAGTGGCTGGCATTGCTGAAATTAAAGAAATAATTGTTAAGAAGGAAATTTTATTTCGTATTATTTTCTCTTAGTGGAATGGTGAAATAAAATATGCTGCCTTCGTTTAATTTACTCGTTACAAAAATTTCTCCTCCATTGTTATTAACCATCTCTTTGCATAGAGAAAGTCCCAGACCTGTACCTTTCTCATTAGATGTGCCATACGTGCTTGCAAGTGTCGTGTTTTTAGAATTAAAAACTTGCTCAAGGACCTCTGGAGACATACCAACGCCTTTATCTTTTATAGCAACTTTAAGAAAGTCGCCCTCTTTTGTTGCATTTGCGGTTATAATGCTTTTTGGGTGTGAAAATTTTATAGCATTGCTCAAGAGATTTCTGATTACCACATCTATTTGGTTAATATCTGCCCAAACAAAAGCTTTCATAGGCGTGGTGTTGGTTATAGAAATATTTTTGTTCTTAGCTGTTTCTTGGAGTAAATTAATATTTTCAGAAACTAATTCATGAATATTAAAAGAAGATGCTTCGGTTTTAGAACCCGTCATTTGCGTTCTACCCCATGATAATAGATTGTTTAAGGTAAATGAAATGGCATCTACATCATTTTTAACTTTAGGTGTAAACTCCAAAAATTCTTCTTGAGAAATTTCATCATCTTTCAACATGTTCAGAACACTGGCTAGTGCATTTATGGGACCTCTAAGGTCATGACCAATAATTGAAAATAATTTATCTTTTGTGGCGTTTATTCCACTCAGTTCTTCTTCTCTTTTTTCTAATGCTTTAGTTTTCAACCTGAGCTCTTTATTAAATACTTTACGTGCTTTAGATTGTTTGCGTAATAAGAAGATTATTAATGCTAAAATAGCTAGAGCAATCAATGCCATATAGAAGTAAATATTTTGTCTAGCTTTTACTTTTTCATTTGCCAGTTGTGCATCTTTTTGCTGCTTTTCAAACTCTAATTTAGTTTTGAGTATACCTAGGCTATTTAGGTTTTCTTTTCGTGAGATAGAATCTGATAATAGCTTAAATACCTCGTGGTACTTTAAAGCAATATCTGCCTTGTTATTCTTTTTATTAATTTGATATAATAGCTGGTTGGATGTTTTAGAATCATCTAAGAGGCTAAGCCTTGTTCCAATTTCTAAGGAGGCAAGGGCATTCTCTTCCGCTTTAACATAGTTGTAGAGTTTAAAATAAGCTTCAGACAAAGAGTTTAAAAGTTGAGCTTTGCTTCTGTCATCATTTAAGCTTTCATGCAAAGTAAGTGCTTTATCATACCAGTATAAGGCCAATCTTGGTCTGTTCTGTCTTAAGTACATGTCACCTTTTACCATGTAGGAGTAGGCTAGCCAATCATCGATATTTTTTTCTTCAAAAATTACAATACTACTATCAATGTACACTTTAGCATTTTCAAAATCTTTTAGTTTGACATATAAATCGGCAATATTACTACTACTTTGTGCGGTGTAAACATCATTCCCTAATTGATGGTTGATCTCTTGAACTTTTTTGTAAAGGCTTAAACTTTGCTGATAATCTTTTTGTGAAAGATATAAGTGAGCTACATTTTCTTGGATAAAGGATAAATTTAAGAGATCGTTAGTATCAGTAGCAATTTCAATAGCTTTTAAATATGCTTTTAGCGCCTCTGCATGATTCCCTATATCATAATGCAAAATACCTAAAGGGTTTAATGCGCGAATTTTTAATTTCTGATTTTCTATTTTTTTAGCGAGGTTATATGCTTTTTCTAAGAATTGTATAGCCTTATCATTTTTACCATTATACGCTTCATAATGACTAAGTCCTATTAGCGCCATAATAGTTCCTTCTGCATAGTTTTGTTTCCTACTTAATTCTTGTGCTTTTTTGGTGTAGAAATATAAACTATCTATATTTTTAAAATAGTATTCATGACCTATAGCATTTAACAGATCTATGTGTTCTTTGCTTGAAGACTCAAAATTACTATTGTGCTGTAATTGAAATAATACGGTAGATAAACTATCTAATTTGTTGTTCTGTGCATATGTGTGGGTGACATTAAGAAACACGAATACAATAAGCAGACAAAAAGGCCTTTTAATGTAGTTAGGAATGATAAAATAGGCAACCATATTCGAGGGAAGATATTATCCGTTTCTTTTTTATAAATCTACCTTATAAGCGTATACGAATAAAATTTTTGTTGTGAAATGGCTGTTTTTATTTGTATAAATAAGGTCTACAGGATAATTTATATAAATTTATGCTGCAAAAGGCGCCAAAAAAAAAGAGGTAGAATAGTCAAAACACTTGATTATTAGTACTATAATTCGATAAGAAATGATTTTATGAAAATTTATTTAAAATAGTGATTATTTTATTTTGCAAATAGCATCTAAAAAATTAACTTTGCAGCCGCTTACAAATGGTGGTTGTAGCTCAGCTGGTTAGAGCATCGGTTTGTGGTACCGAGGGTCGCCGGTTCGAACCCGGTCTTCCACCCAAAAATAAAGCCTTATCAATTTTGATAAGGCTTTTTTTGTGGCTGTAACTAAAGAAAAAGCCTTTGTACAACTACAAAGGCCTTTATATATTAAATTAAGGTTGTTGTGTAGGCTTATTTGTTTTCCTTATCTACAACAAGTCTATCTTCTCTATTCGCAACTTCCCAACCGGTATAGAATACTAATCTTGATCTATTTTCTAGTAAGTCATAATTAATCTTATCTGGAGTATCTCCAGGAGCGTGGTAATCATCATGTGTACCATTAAAGTAAAATATAATAGGGATATTATTTTTCACAAAGTTGTAATGATCACTTCTATAATAAAATCTGTTCGGATCATTTTCATCATTGTACGTATAATCTAAAGCAATGTTCATGTATTTTTTATTTGCTTCTTCAGAGATCATATGCAAATCGGTACTCAATTTATCAGATCCTATTAAGTAAATGTAATTACGATCTCCTTCTCTTTTAGGATCAATACGGCCTATCATATCTATATTTAAATCGGCAACCGTTTGTGCTAATGGAAAGATAGGATCAAAATCAGTATAATATTGAGAACCTAATAGTCCTTTTTCTTCTCCAGTTACATGTAAAAACACAATGGATCTTTTAGGACCCTTACCTTCGTCTGCTGCTTTCTTAAAAGCTTGAGCTATTTCCAATAAGGCTACCGTTCCAGAACCATCATCATCTGCACCATTGTTTACCTCACCATCTTTAGTAACTCCTATATGATCTAAATGCGAAGAAATAATTAAATACTCATCTGGTTTTTCTGAGCCTTTTAAAATAGCGACAACATTTTCAGAATCTACATCTTCATCAGAACTTTTAATAGCTAAATCTATTTTAGCAGCAATAACCTTTGCTTTGTTTTCATTTTTAACATCAGGTAGGATCGCGTTAGCGATGGTCTCGTTAATAAAGAAATTAAAGAAAGTACTAGATTGATCTTCTTTGATACCCATTCTTCCGCTATCGTTCTTTTTCATGTAATCAAAGCGACTTTCAAAACGAGCAAAATTATTTTCATCAAAATATAAAACACCTTTAGCGCCTTTAGTTTGAGCAGCTTCAAATCTTTTACCTACAGATTCTGATAAATTACTCCAAACAGATTTTTCAGTACCTCCAGAGATTATATATGTTCCATCAGCCTTCATTGGCTCTCCGGCTTTTATTAACACAATTTTATCTGTAACATCAATAGCACTGTAGTCAGAATACTTTTCGTCCTCTATTCCAAAACCAGCATATACAATGTCATTGTAAGCTCCTTCTGCAGCAGTGAATGTCAAAAGTCCCTCTCCATTATTGTATGTTTTACCATTTATAGTAATAGTTCCTTCTGGAAGTTTGCTAACCGTTAAGGGTACATTTTGAAAATAGTTCCCATCTGCTTGCGCTGCAGGAATACCCATTTTCTTATATTGCTCTGCCAAATATTCTACGGCCTTTTTCTGTCCAGGCTTTCCTGTTTCTCTACCTTCAAATTCATCAGAGGCATAAATGTATAAATGCTCTTTTAACTCTGCTTCCGTAATGGTTTCTGCATAAGGTTTAGGATCCATGGCAGTCTTAGCTTCTGAAGATGTATCAGAAACAGTTTTCTGTGAAGAATTACAGGCCATGGCCAATAATGTCACAACAAATGCTATTTTTTTCATTTTGGTGTTCAATTAATTAATTAGTCTTTTCAAAAATAATGAAAACAATGAACTTTAAGCCAATCAATTAAAAAATCTATCTATGGTTTTCATTGGAATAATAGTTTAACGCTTCATTTTTTTAAAAAGACCACCAAGCGCTAAAAAAATGTTAGAAAAATAAGAGGAAGCATGATAATTACTTTATAAACTAGTAGCTTTATCAAAGCATTACTTAAAATGTATACGAATGATATCTGGAAAAAATTATATAGGGAACAAACTGTCGGCAAAAAATACAAAAACATACAAGACCTTTAACCCAAAAACAAACACGGAGAATACGATAAGTTTTTACGAGGCAAATCAGGAAGAAATTGATGAGGCGGTACTTTTGGCTTCGAATGCTTTTGAGGTGAATAAGCATATTTCTAAGGAAAATAAGGCTATCTTTTTAAGTACAATAGCAGATGAAATAGTAGCATTAGATAGCGCGCTTATAGAAACATATTGTTCTGAAACAGGACTTGCAGAAGGGAGGGCATTAGGTGAAAGAGGTAGAACTGTTGGACAACTACGTATGTTTGCAGATTTGGTGCGTCAAGGAAATTGGGTAGACGCCACTATAGATACGGCCATTCCAGACAGAGTACCGATGCCAAAATCAGATTTACGTAAGATGATGGTGCCCTTAGGACCCGTGGTGGTGTTTGGAGCAAGTAATTTTCCATTGGCCTATTCTACTGCTGGCGGTGATACTGCTTCTGCATTAGCCTCTGGTTGTCCTGTGATTGTTAAAAGCCACCCTATGCATGCAGCAACAGGAGAACTGGTTGCCGCAGCAATTAGTAAAGCTGCAGAAAAAACAGGCATGCCCAATGGTGTTTTCTCTAATCTTAATAGTAGCGGAATAGAAGTAGGGGTTGCTTTAGTGAAACATCCTGGAGTTAAAGCCGTTGGTTTTACAGGCAGTATAAGAGGAGGTAGAGCTTTATTTGATTTAGCGGCGCAAAGAGAGGAACCCATTCCTGTATTTGCGGAAATGGGGAGTATTAACCCTGTAGTTATTTTGCCTAAGGCTTTGGCTGCCAAAAATGAAGAATGGGCAAAGACTTATGCCAGTTCCATCACATTAGGTTCAGGACAATTTTGTACCAATCCTGGTTTACTATTGGGTATTAGCAGTGATTCTTTGAACAAATTTATAGTGCACTTGTCTGATGAAATTGTTAAAATAGATCCCACATGTATGTTGCATCCTAACATTTATAAGGCATATACGAAGAATAAGGAGAACGCAGAAACGCAACAAGGAGTTGTCACAGCAGCCTCTTTTGAAACTAAGGTGGCAGATAATTATGCCAAACAAGCACTTACAACGGTAGACGGTGCTACATTCTTAAAAAACACAAGCTTGCATCAAGAAGTTTTCGGACCCTATTCTATGGTAGTACGCTGTGAGAATGCGAAAGAATTAGAAGCAGTTATAGCAGCTCTAGAGGGGCAACTAACGGGTACTGTGATTGCTGAGGACAATGATGCGGAAAACTATGTTGAAATAATCAATGCTTTAAAAAATAGAGTGGGGCGTATCATCTATAATGGGGTACCTACAGGAGTAGAAGTTTGTCCGTCTATGCAACATGGGGGGCCATACCCTGCATCTTCAGATAGTAGGTTTTCTGCTGTAGGAGTACATGCCATAAAAAGATGGATTAGACCTTTTTCATATCAAGACTGGCCTAATGCCTTATTACCTCTAGAATTACAAAACGAAAACCCGTTGCAATTAAGTAGATTGATAAACGGAGAACAAACTATAAGATCTATCTAAGAAAATAACAAATGGCTAGTAAAACATTTTTCTGTGTTGATGCACATACCTGCGGAAATCCTGTACGAGTAGTAGCAGGAGGTGGGCCTATATTAAGTGGTGAAAACATGAGTCAAAAACGTCAGCATTTTTTATCTGAATTTGATTGGATTAGGAAAGGCTTAATGTTTGAACCTCGAGGTCATGATATGATGAGTGGAAGTATTTTTTATGCGCCTTCTAATCCTGAAAATGACTTTGGAATTTTATTTATAGAAACTAGCGGTTGCTTACCTATGTGCGGGCATGGTACTATAGGAGCAATTACTATAGGCATAGAAGAAGGGTTAATAATCCCTAAGATTCCAGGTCACGTGCGGATGGAGACACCTGCGGGCTTAGTATTAATTGAATACCAACAGACAGGAAATAAAGTGGATTGGGTAAAACTTACGAATGTAAAATCGTATTTAGCGGAAACAAACTTAACAATAAACTGTACGGGCTTAGGAGAACTAACTTTTGATGTTTCTTATGGAGGTAATTTCTATGCAATTATAGATCCACAGGAAAATTTTAAAGGAATTCAAGATTTTTCAGCGGGTAAACTAGTGCAGTTTAGTCAAGAAATTCGCTCTAAGATTAATAAAAAATATCCAAATTTATTTGTTCACCCCGAAGATGAAACGATTAGAGATGTAAGTCACGTTTTATGGACAGGAGATACTATTTCTCCAGAGGCTACTGCCCGTAATGCAGTATTCTATGGAGATAAGGCTATAGATAGATCCCCATGTGGTACCGGAACTTCTGCCCGAATGGCACAATGGCATGCTAAAGGAAAATTAAAAATAGGCGAAAAGTTTATTCATGAAAGTTATATTGGCTCTCAATTTATAGGTAGAATAGAAGAGGAAGGCACGCTAGAAGGGAAGAAAGCGATCATTCCAAGTATACAAGGTTGGGCAAAAATATATGGGTACAATACTATTCTTATAGATGATGATGACCCATATGCTCACGGGTTCCAAGTGCTGTAAAGAAATATAATGTAGTTTTATTTAACGAAAATAAATACAACTAAAGAGATACTTAGTTAATTTGAATAAAGTAATAGAAAAATACGAATTTAAGAAGGGACTACCTCAAGAGCTTGAAATAAAAAATCTAGCTACATTATACCGTGATTCGCGTGAAGACTTGATACAACCTCACAGAACAGATTTTTATCAAATTATATGGTTTAAGAATGGAAAACCTAAGCATATGGTTGATTTTAATCCGTTACAGATAGAGCCAAATACTATTTTATTTGTGGATAAAAATAGTGTTCAACGTTTTGATGAAAATGAATTAGTTGACGGGGAAGTACTTTTATTTACAGACAATTTTTTCTCTAGAACAGAAGAGGATACAAGATTTTTAAGAAGTAGCATGTTGTTTAATGATTTGTATGCAATATCAACCATAAAGTTAAATGGGGAAACTACTATTTTTGAAACCTTTTTTGAGCTTATGAAAACGGAGCTAAGTCACAGTGCAGATACCTATCAGTCAGATATTCTTAGAAATCAACTTAAAAATATATTATTGGTATCAGAAAGAGAAAGGCAAACCCAAAATAGTGCGATGATCAATAAGGGGCCAGATTTAGACTGCGTAATTAAGTTTAGAGATCTCTTAGATAAACAGTTTCAAATACAAAAATCTGTAGCTAAATATACAACGCAATTAAATGTTACTCAAAAACGTTTAAACTCGGCCACCTTAAAAGTAATGGATATTACTCCCAAACAAATGATAGATGCTAGGGTTATTTTAGAAGCTAAACGTTTGTTAGTCCATTCGTTAGATAGTGTCAAAGAAATAGGGTACACACTCGGTTTTGAAGAGCCTACAAATTTTGTGAAGTATTTTAAAAAACACCAAACGATAACACCAATAGAATTTAGGAATAAGTTTGGTAATTAGTTTTTAAGGCGTAAAAATACCATTTAAAACTGCTTTTTTATCATAATAAATTAATCGTCTTACCGCAAATTTGCTTCTAAGTTTAACGACAATAAAAGAACAAATTTGAAGAAATGAAATTGTTAATAGATATTATAGGATGGTCAGGTTCTGGCTTTTTAATTCTTGCTTACGGACTAACATTAGTAGAGAATAATAAGTATGTTAGCTGCTCGAAATACTTGAATCTTTTCGGAGCGCTTTTAATAGCCATTAACTGTTATTACTATAATGCCATACCTTCATTTGTTTCTAATTTAATTTGGTCTGTTATGGCTACCTTAACCATATATAAAACAAAAAAACGCGAACGTTATTTTGTAAAGCCTAAATTTAAGATGTAAGTTGTTTTTGTACTTAAAGGGGATGTTTTTTTTTAAAATGCAATTTTGGAATAATAAAATAATCTAATATCTATTCTTCAAACAAAAACTCTCCTTTTGTTTCTGCTGCGTGCAATCCCCAATCAACAATTAGATTTAGAATAGGAACCAATGTTTGCCCAAACTCCGTAAGCGTATATTCTACTTTTAAAGGTGGTTTTTTAGTAAACACTTTTCTGTTTACCATTCCATCAGCTTCCAATTGTTTTAACTGTAAACTTAAAGTACGCTCGGTAATACCAGGGATTTCCTTGCGTAATTCATTATAGCGTTTTTTATCGCCTATTAAATGGGTTAGTATAACACTCTTCCATTTACCGCCAATTAATTCCATTGCTGCGCTCGTTGGGCAAAATGAAATTTTATTATTGATTTTAATCTTTGGCTTTTTTTCAAACAGTTCTTTTCTGTCCATTTCTTAAATATTAAATATGTGACAAAGATAATCAGCTTTACTATAGTATGCAACTATACTTTTTATAGTAAAATATTTTATATATATATTATTGATTTACAGTATATTAAAAATTATTTTACATACTATACTTCTTGACCGTTATTGACACGTACCAACTCTACACTTACATTTGCACTATAATTTTGATAGTATTATAAATCAATAAGTTAATAAATAGTAAAAATGAATCTAACAGAAATATTAAACCACCGCTACTCAGCAAAAGAATTTGATGCCACTAAGAAAATATCAGATGCAGATTTTCAACAGATAAAAGATGTACTGCGTTTAAGTCCGTCTAGCGTAAACCTACAGCCTTGGCATTTTTTAATTGCAGATACTCAAGAAGGCAAAGAACGAATTGCAAAAGGGACACAAGGGTTTTTCAAATTCAACACACCAAAAGTCTTAGACGCATCTCACGTAATTGTTATCGCAGCTCGCACAGATGCAGACGATGATTATATGAATAGCATTTTGGAGCAAGAAGACCAAGATGGTCGCTTTGCTGCACAAGAGTTTAAAGATCAAATGCACGGTGGTCGTATGCTATTTGCAAATATTCATCGCTACGACCTTAAAGATTTACCACACTGGATGGAAAAGCAAGTGTATTTAAATATGGGCGCACTTTTATTGGGTGCAGCTGCCTTAGGTATTGATGCTTGCCCAATGGAAGGGGTAGACGTAAAAGCATTAGATGAAGAATTTAGCTTACGTGAAAAAGGCTTCACCACTCTAGCGGTTGTGTCTTTAGGTTATAGAAAAGACAGTGACTTTAATGCAAAATTACCAAAGTCAAGGTTTCCTGAAGAAACAGTGATTACTCAGTTATAATCAAATTTAAATCTCTAGAAATTATGAAGAAGCTTTTAAAAATAATTGGAGGAATTATTGGAGTATTAGTGATTGCTGTAGCGGTCATATACTTCTTCTTTCCAAAGGTTCTTGTAGACCAAACCAATGCCAGTTATGCTCGTGCTGCCAGTCTTGAGAAAAAAACGGTTGAAATAAATGGCTACACTGTTCATTTCCATGAAAGTGAAGGGGAAGATGATAAGCCAGACTTTGTTCTTGTTCACGGTATGGGAGATGATAAAAGTAGTTTTTTACAAACGGCTAAATTTTTATCAGAAGACTATCATTTAATTCTACCCGATTTAGCGGGTCACGGTGAAAATGAAAGAAAAGAAGGACTTGATTATTCCATAGATGGACAAGCAACATTTTTAAAATCTTTTTTAGAAAAACTTGGTGTAAATCAATTTAACCTTGTTGGTAACTCAATGGGCGGACATACCGCTGCAGCATATGCCATTAAATATCCAAATGAACTTAATAACCTCATTTTACTAGATGCTGCGGGTATTAAAATAGATGACCACGTTGTGTATGGTGGTTTTGGTAAAGAAATTAAAAACAAAGAAGAATTGGATGCTGTGCTTTCACGCGTCTTTTATAAAGTGCCGGACCTTCCTGGACCTGTAGCCGATTACATGATAGAAACCATAAACAATAGTAAAGATTTTGTAGATGGTTCTTTAATTCCTGCAATTAAAAACGGAAAATATTTCAATCTTAAAGATGATGTGCAATCCATTAAAGCAGCAACATTAGTATTACAGGGCAAACATGATGAAGTAGTAAGTTTTAACGTGGCTGAATACTACAGAGACCACATCCCCAATGCGAAGTTAGTAGTTCTTGAAAACGCATCGCACTCTCCACAATTAGAAATTCCAGAGGAAGTAGCTAATGATATTAAAAAATTCATTTCTAAAACTAAATAAATTATGGATACAAACACAAAAATTGTTCACGCAGCTATCGTACAATATCACCGTTGGTATCTTTTTTATGAACGTGATTTTGAAAACAAACAGCGACTAGAAAATCAGTTAGAAATTTTAGCAGATGATATAAAAATGAAATCTGCAGCTGGAGAAATGCAAGGCAAAGAAAATTATCCTGAAAGATTAAAAGTTTATAAAGGATGGAAAAATGCGCATCATATTCAAAATATAGAAGTTAATAAATTAGAGAACGGTACTATTAATTTAGAAGCTGATATTATTTATCAAAATTTAAAGTCAGACGGTGCTAATGACAGTTATCCTTTGCATTACAGCACATTTTTAAAAGAGGTTCCTGGTGCGCTTTTACCTGTGTTTACAGAAATTAATATTAACCCTACTGGCGAGATTAAAGACCCAACGTTTGAGAATGCATATCCAGAAAACCGAATGTTATCTCTTATGCACTACTGGCTCTTAAATATGGAACAGTTAGATGGTAATGTTGCGCCATTTAAAAGAGGTATTGGCTGATGGTTTTAAACTTAATTTTTCAACAAACAGCGAACCTATTGTTACCATAGAGCAATTAGAACAATGGTTAAACGGAACGCCAAAGCAATTGAAGGAAAGCAGTCATTTTCCAGAGAATTTTACAGTAAAAGTAATTTCAGAAAATGAATATGAAGTCAATGTAGATTTTGTTTGGAAAGGGATAACAAAAGAGGGTCAAAAATTAACCGCAACTACTTCTCACCATTGGATTGTAAAGGATAATCCAAATGACAGATTTGCAAAAATAAAAGAGGTTACAATCATTCAAAAAGTACCACTTACTCCATTAAAATAAAAGGTGCTTCAATTATAAAGAATATTATTATGAAAAGTACAATAGTAAAATTTACAGCAAAACCAGAATACAAAGATACGTTTGCAGCAACGCTTAAAGAAGCACAAGCTGCAACACAGAAAGAGGTTGGTAATAAAGAGATTAGAGTATTTGTTTCTAAAGCAGAAGACAATGTGTTTTTTGTTTACGAACGTTGGGCAGACAAAGCTGCCATTACAGCTCACGATAACGAGCCACATACCAAAAAGTTAATTGAAGTAGGACAGACCGCCTTACAGTCGGCTCCAGATTTCTACTTTTTAGGCGATACAAATCCGCTTCCAGACCATTCTAAATCTGCAAATCCTGAAGATGACGTATTTATTATTTTCTTCATTTTTAAAATAAGAACTGAATTTAGAAAAGCACTTATTGAACAGTTTGAAAATCACATTACCCACACAAGAAAAGAGGAAGAAGGCAACATCCTTTTTGATTTATATACAGTAGATAATCAAGAGGATACCCTAGCAGTTTATGAGCATTGGAGAAAAGAATCTGATGTTTGGGACATTCACTTTAATCAACCTTATGCAGTAAAAACAGGCAAACTGATGGAAGAAGCTGTCATTGGTGATTTAAAGCAGTATATGAATTTCGTTACAGAAATTTAAGAGAAATCAATAATCAACTAAAAAGCACTCTTATGAAAAAAGCAATTCTATTAGTTTCCTTGGCAATTTTAGCAAGCTGCGGAAATCAGGACAAAAAAGAAGCAGTTTCAACTACAGAAACGCAAGATCACGAACATCCGCATCCACACAACGTTGATGATAACGGATTAGCACCACATACGGAAAACACCATTCATCAATATGCGCCAACGGTTGCGTTGTTAAATAGTATATATGAAGGTGATTTTACGCCAGAACAAATGGTACAGCAAGGTAATATTGGTATTGGTACCGTAAATCACCTAGCAGGTGAACTGGTTGCTGTAGATGGTGTGGTATATACTATTGATGCGGAAGGCGGAATTAAAGAAGCACCAGAAGATTTAGAATCGCCTAATATGACGATGATAAATTTTCAACCTAAAAAAAAAGTAACCGTTGAAAACATTACTTCATACGAAGAACTAAATAAAGAGCTTCAAAAATACTCTACTTCTAAAAATAGTTTTTATGCTTACAGAATTAAAGGAGAGTTTGGATATCTAAAAATGGCATCTGCACATAAAGTAGAAAACGAAGATGTCTCTCTTTTTGAATATTTAGATACAAGAGTAATGTATACTAGAGAAAATATCAAAGGAACTTTAGTAGGTTTATTTACGCCAGATTATATTGGAAATGTAGTGATTCCGGGAATGCACTTTCACTTTTTATCTGAAGATATAACACTGGGAGGACATTTAGAAGATATCAAGTTTGACAAACTTCAAGTAGAAATTCAAGAAATAAACCAAGTAAACCTACAGCTTCCTCAAACCGAAAAATTCAGAAACAAAACGTTGAAGCAAGGTGCCTCACCAAAAGCAACCGCAAAGCAAAACGGTAAATAAGAAGATTATGAAAAAGCACATCATTTTGGTTTTAGCATTGTCTTTCTCTTTTGCAAGTAATGCGCAAAACACTAAAGAAGACAACTATAAAAGAGGCGTAAAAATTGTTAATGAGGTTAATGGTAAAGGCGCTTCAAAAGGATTAGAAGCAGCCTTTGAAAGTGTCTCTCCAGATATGGCAGATTATATTATTCGCTATGGTTTTGGAGAAATTTATAACAGAAAAGGCATAGATTTTAAAACCAAAGAATTATTAATAATAGCTAGTCTTACTACACAAGCTAATGTAAAATCGCAGTTAAAATCACATATAAAGGCTGCCTTAAATTTAGGTGCTACGCCAAATGAGATTTCAGAAACTATGATTTTATTAAGCTTGTATACGGGCTTTCCCGCTGCAAATAATGGCATTTTTGCTTTAAAAGAAGTTTTAGAAGAAACAAACTATAAAGCATCTAATAACATAAATACAACACAACAATTAGTTAAAAATTGGGAGTTAGATGGCTTTTCTATGCCTGAGTCAATTGTGGCATCACCAACAGAGAATTGGTTATATGTTTCTAATGTAAATCAAAATAACAAAGGGTATATAAGTAGAATTTCAAAGGACGGAAAAGTTGATAATTATAAATGGGTAACTGGTTTAAATTCGCCAGCAGGTTTAGCATTATATCAAGACAAATTATACGTTGGCGATGGTAAGGAGCTTCATATTATCAATGTTAAAAATGGTAAAGTCGTAAATAGCATTACTTCTCCAGATGTTGTGTCATTAAATGACGTTGTAGTTTCTAAAAACGGACAGGTATTTATCTCTGATATAGCTAGTGGTAAAATTTTCACATTAGTAAATAACAAATTAGAGGTTTGGTTTCAATCCCCGGAAATTAAGCATCCAAACGGATTATTTATACAAGATAATCTGTTAGTTATTGCCGATTATGGAGCAGAATTAAGTCAGACAATTACAACAAGTAATTTTGGGAGTATGTATGCGGTAAATATTACCAATAATTCTTACCAAATAATTACAAGCGCGTATAAACTAGGTGGTTTAGATGGTGTTACTTCTGTTAATAACGGATATTTGGTAAGCAGTAATACTACTGGCGAGTTGTTTTTTATTAATTCAAATGAAAAAAAGCTCATTGGAAACTTCCCTAAAGGTTTAGCAGACATTAGCATACAGGACAATTTACTTTACACACCTTTAATTTTCAGTAACAAGATACAAGTCTATAATTTATCTACCGATTCTAATATTAGCGTAGAAAATTGGAAACGAATAAACACAAAAGAAGAATATTTAAAGTTGGCTGCCGATAATTTTTATGGAGACAAAGAGGGGCAATCTGTTGCTACTCACGATGGTCAAATATTTGGAGTTTTTGGAGGTAAGGTTTTGACTGGTACTTGGGATTGGAAAGATAATTTCTTCACCAGAACTAGCAAAATCGGAGATATTGATTTAGGGTATGATGAACTTGTAATTGAAGTTACAAATACCAAAATGCGCTTAACACTTAAGCAAGGCAGGGGAATGACCGTTGTCTACAATAAAAAATAATTTAAAAAATAGACACACTATGAAAGCAATAGTATTAGAAAAAGCAGGAGGACCAGAAAACCTTCACTTAGCAGAAGTAGCAAAACCCAGTATAAAAGATAACGAAGTGTTAGTAGCCGTAAAGGCTATTTCATTAAACCCAGCAGATGTAAAACCAAAGTATCAAGATAAGATGCTAAATATGATGTATGGTGAGAAACGACCTGTAATTTTAGGCTGGGACATAGCAGGAACCGTTACAGAAGTTGGTGCTGATGTTACCAATCTAAAGGTAGGCGACAAGGTCTTTGGTATGGTGAATTTTCCTGGTGTAGGTAACGCTTACGCGGAATTTGTTGCTGCGCCAGAAGCACATTTAGTTACAATGCCAGACAACGTCTCTTTTGAAGAAGCTGCAGCTACAACCTTAGCTGCTTTAACTGCACTGCAAATTTTGGAAGGAAGGATAAATAAAGGAAATAAAGTACTTATACAAGCAGGTTCTGGTGGTGTCGGGCATTTTGCGATTCAAATAGCAAAAGCAATGGGAGCTTTTGTGAATACTACTGCCTCGGCAAAAAACAGCGAATTTGTTACGTCTATTGGAGCAGATAACACAATTGATTATCATACTCAGAAGTTTGAAGAAATTTTATCTGATATCGACTTTGTGCTAGATACGCAAGGTGGCGAAGTATTAGAAAATTCCGTAAAAGTCTTGAAAACTGGTGGTACAGCTTATACAACGTTAGGTATGGACATAGATGATGTAAAAGCGTCAGCCAAAAAGGAGAACAAAACCGTTTCAGACATTTTAGTACACTCTAGTGCTGAAGATATGAACACCTTAAAAGAAATGTTAGAAAATGGTAGCATTAAACCAAACATTTACAAAACGTTTGCTTTTGAAGATATGGCTGCTGCCCATACCGAAGTTGAAAAAGGAAGAACAGTGGGTAAAGTAATCGTGACACTTTAAGAAACTTTTAAAATATATTGAAAATGAAAACACAAGAACAATTACCAAATTATACTCAAAAAATATTTGTAGGTGGTGAGTGGAAAGACGGAAAAGGACCAGCAATAAAAGATATTAACCCTTGGAACCAAGAGGAGTTATTCTCTTTAAATGGAGCTGCTACAGATGATGTAAATGAAGCTTTTGAACAAGCAGCAGTTGCGCAGAAAAAATGGGCAGCAGTACTACCTCCTGAAAAGAGTAGAATGATGCTTAAACTAGCCGAAGTAGTTAGAAACCGAAAGCAAGAGTTTGCAGAGTGGGCGCGAAAAGAAGTAGGAGCAACCTTAGCAAAAGGATATTTTGAAGCTGAATTGGTAGCAAGTGTTTTTGAAAGCGCTGTGCATTTACCATTATTAGTAGAAGGTAAAATATTACCACAAGATATAGAAGGCAAAGAATCTGTTGCCATTAGAAAACCTTTAGGTGTTATCGGTTTAATTTCTCCTTGGAATTTCCCAGGTCAATTAACCGCGCGTACTTTAGGTCCTGCCTTAGCAGTAGGTAATGCGGTGGTTTTAAAACCAGCATCAACGTCTATAGTAACAGGCGGATTAATATTCGCTTCTTTTTTAGAAGAGGCAGGTTTCCCTAAAGGGTTATTAAGCGTTTTACCAGGTGGAGGAAGTACTATTGGTACGGCAATTACAAAGCATCCTATTTCAAAACTAATTTCGTTTACAGGCTCAACACCAGTGGGTCGTCAAGTTGGTAAAAATGCTCTGGAAGCAGATATCATTAAAAATATCGAGTTAGAACTGGGCGGTAACAGTCCGTTTGTGGTGCTAGAAGATGCAGATATCGATCAAGCGGTTGAAGCTGCTGCTTGGGGTAAATTTATGAACCAAGGACAAATCTGTATGGCTATCAACAGAATAATTGTTGAAGATAAAGTCTATGATGAATTTACAGAAAAGTTTATAGCAAAAGTTAAGACCTTAAAACGTTTGGATATGAATGATCCGGATACGTTTGTAGGTCCTATTATTGACCAAAATCAATTTGATACTGTTAAAGGCTTAATAGACGATGCAAAAGAACAAGGTTATAAAATGGCATTAGGTGGTGAAGCAGAAGGTTTACATATGCCACCACACATTTTTGTGGATGTAGATGAAAACTGTCCGTTATTTCAAAATGAGATTTTTGGACCAGCAGTATCCATTGCTCGCGCAAAAGATACAGAAGATGCTTTACGCTTAGCAAATGCTACAGACTACGGTTTATCTAGCTCTGTATTTACACAAGACGAAGCTAAAGGAATGGCATTTGCACAAGGCATTGAAGCAGGTATGACGCATATAAACGATCAACCAGTTAATGACAGTGCCTATGCGCCTTTTGGAGGAGTTAAGAATTCAGGTCTAGGACGTTTTAATGGACAATGGGGCGTAAAATCGTTTACCGTTGCACATTGGATTACTATTCAGAAAACACCAAGAAAATATCCTTTTAAAGCATCGGATTTTTAATAGAAATTAAAGATTTTTAAGTAAACCTATATGTTGCAATTGAAAAAACTAAATCAATTACAACATGCAGGTTTTAATAATCCCACTACTAATTCAAAAATATATATCCTGAGTTTTATTTGGGTAAAATGTCTATTGGTAATACAATAAATCTCAAGACTATACTTTACATTTTTGAGACTTAATGTTCCCCATAACCCACATCATCCATCTTACCTTTGAAAACTCTGTATTGGATCACCATATAAATGGCTACAAGCACGATTGCAATAACAAACCAATATATTCCTACCGAAAGACCGTATTCGTCGGCAGCAACGTTGTAAATGGTTAAGCTAGGGTTTAGATTATTTGTTGATGGCAATACTTTCGGGAAAATTGAAGCTACCGTTGTGGTTAATCCTCCAAATAAGAACGCGGTAGAAAATAAGAACCCTAATCCATCTTTCTTAAACTTTTTGACATTGAATAGCCCGAACAGTCCAATGAAAGTTAGCACCGGGAAAATCCACAGCCAAGGGGTACTTAAGAAATTTTGAAAAGGTTTTGGTTCTATAATATGCCAAACAGATAAGGAGATAATGACCAACGCAAGTAATACAAAATTTAGTCTAAAAATAACAGACTTTAATTTTTCATTTAGATCAGAATTCGTTTTAAAAATAATCCAATTAGCTCCGTGAATAGTTAAGGAAACTACCCCAATAATGCCGAGTAAAACGGTAAACCAATCCAAAATTCCCAAGTGCTCCGCTTGCGGACTAAATGTAGGATTCCATAGCGGCAGAAAAAAGTAATGAGCTTCTTGTGTTGAAACGCCTTCCGTTACAATACCTAAGTTTACGCCACGAACAATATTTCCTAGAGCAACCCCAAAAAATAAAGCTAAAAGTAAACTAGCTATTCCAAAGGCTTTATCCCAAATAGCTTCCCACATGGCATTATGTACTTGCCCCCTAAGTTCTAAACCAATAGCTCTAAAAATTAAGAGCCATAGTATCATAATTAATGGCAAATAAAAGCCACTGAAAGAAGAAGCGTATAGCGTGGGGAAGGCAAAGAATAAAACACCTCCTGAAGCAATTAGCCATACTTCATTGGCGTCCCAGAAAGGGCCAATAGAATTTGTAATTGCTTTTTTGTCTTTCTCTGTTTTAGCAAAGAATAAATGGACAATACCGGCGCCAAAATCATAGCCATCTAAGATAACATACACAGCAAGCATGGTCATTAAAACGATATACCAAAATAGTTCCATAATTAGTGTTTTACAAGTTGAGGTCCTTTATTAATAATTTTACCCGCTAATATCAGAAATAGTAGACCAAGCAATAGATATAAGCCAACAAATCCTAAAAGCGTAAAAAGTGTATTTCCTGCAGATACTGTGGGAGAGGCTCCAGCACTTGTTCTAAGCAGATTAAACACTAACCAAGGCTGTCTGCCTAATTCTGCGGTATACCATCCCATAGTATTAGCGATATAAGGGAAAGGAAGGAGGAAGACTAAGGAATAAAGGATCCATTTTGTTTTGTATAATTTTTTTCTGAGTAATTGCACAATAGCAAAGAATAATAATCCTATAAATATAGTACCTAAACCTACCATGATATGATAGGCATAATACAGCCCTGGTATGTTGGTTGGATGTACAGACTCATCAAATTCATTTAACCCTTTTATTTGCGCATCCCACTTTTGGTAGGTAAGAAAACTCAAGATATTTGGTACGGCAATTTTGTTATCTAATTTTTTTTCTACAATATTAGGTTGGCCAATTAAAACAATCTCAGAACCACCGTCTTCGGTTTCAAAAATACCTTCCATTGCAGCAAAGGTTGCAGGTTGATATTTTACTACATTTTTCGCAACTAAATCTCCTGTAGGTACAGCAACTAAAACACTAGAAATAAAACCAAAAATTACTCCAGTTTTGACAAATAGCTTACCAAAAGTATGATGTTTATCATTTAATAAATAAAAGGCACCAATAGCCGCAACTACAAATGAAGCGGTAACTAGAGAAGCTAATTGATTATGAAAATAAGAAGGGAGCAACCAGGGGTTGGAAAATAAGGCGCTAAAATTAGTCAACACAAATTTTCCGTTTTCTAAAATTTCGAAACCAACGGGGTGTTGCATCCATGAATGCGTAGCAATAATTAAATAACCACTAGCCCAAGAACCTAGAAAGACCAAGAAACCTGTAACAAAATGTAGTTTATGACCTAATAACTTCTCTCCAAAAATAAATAAGCCTAAGAATGAAGATTCTAAGAAGAAAGAAAACATTCCTTCCATAGCAAGTGTTTGCCCTATAATACCTCCCGTAAGTTCCGAGAATTTAGCCCAATTGGTGCCAAATTGAAATTCCATTGGAATACCCGTAACAACACCCATGGCAAAATTTAAGGCAAAGATTTTCATCCAAAATTTAGCAGCATCATTATACATTTCTATCTTGTTGTACAGAAATTTTCCTTTGTAATACACAATTAGGAGTGATAATCCCATGGTTAATTGTGGGAATAAATAATGAAAAGTAATTGTAAAGGCAAATTGAATTCTATCGTAGAAAAGCATGTCTTCCATAAACTATAATTTTAGAGATGGCGTATGATGCTACAAAAATAACCATGAAAGTGTTTTTAGAGGGTAACATTAGTTACATAATTATTTTATTTAACGTATTTGTAGATTCTATTATCTTCTGTAACTTTTGTTACCAAATTCTACCTTAGAATTCAGTATTTTTAGAAGCTTAAAGTTTGATGTGTTACCATGGAAAGAAGAAAGTTTATTAGTAGGTCATCTTTAGCAACCTTGACAGGGATTTTAGGAATGGATATTGTCTTTGGGAATTTGCTTCCAGATAATTACACCCCTTTAGAAATACAAGAAACAGATCCTTTTAAGTTGTTTAAATTAAATAAGGATATGCTGGTGCTAAATGATAAACCATGGAACATAGAAGCACAGGCCCATTTGCTCGATGATAAAGTTACACCGAACACCGCGATGTTTATTCGGAATAATGGAAAAATTCCGGAAGGCATAGATATTAATACATGGACATTATCTTTTGATGGAGAATCCATCAACCAAAAGAAAACATATACCTTAAGTGAGCTCAAAACTAAATTTAAGCACTATACCTATCAGCTTACCTTAGAGTGTGGAGGAAATGGGAGAAGCGAGTTCAACCCGCCAGCGAAAGGCAATCAGTGGACTATCGGTGCAGTTTCTTCTGCGAAATGGACGGGAATTCGTTTAAAAGATATTTTGGCTGAGGTAGGTGTAAAATCTGACGCAGTATATATTGGATATCACGCCGCAGATACCCATTTGAGTGGTGACCCTACTAAAGAACCTATTTCACGTGGGGTGCCCATCGCAAAAGCTTTACAAGAGGAAACTATCTTGGCTTTTCAAATGAATGGTGAAGATATTCCGGTAGCTCATGGATATCCTTTACGACTTATAGCTGGTGGATATCCTGCTTCTGCTTCGGGAAAATGGTTGAATAGAATTAGTGTTCGAAATATAGTACATGACGGAGAGAAAATGACAGGAATGTCATATAAAGTGCCAAAAAATCCTGTGGCACCAGGAGTAGAGGTTAAAGAAGAAGATATGCGTATTATAGAATCTATGCCCATAAAATCTTTGGTAACTTATCCTAAATCTGGAGCTACTTTTGGGATGGCTAAAAGTTTAGAAATTAGAGGTCATGCTTGGGCGGGGGAATTAAATGTTTCTAAAGTTGAATATTCTATCGATTTTGGAAGTACATGGAGCACGTGTTCCTTAGAAAAGGAAGTAAACAGGTTTGCATGGCAGCATTTTTCTGCTAAAATAAAATTTCCGAAAAAAGGATATTATGAAGTTTGGGCAAAAGCAACCGATAGTAATGGTCACTCACAACCCATGCTTGTTCCAGGGTGGAATCCGAAAGGCTATTTAAATAATGCATGTCATAGAATTGCCGTAAAAGTTGTTTAAATGGGGGTAGAGGAAAAATTTAAACAAAGTGTTAAGGGTATTCATAGCTTATTAGCCATTCTTTTAATTGGTTTTATAGGCGTACTTGTAATTCTGTTTTTTATAATTAAGGATGCGGCTACTACTACGACCAATGCTCCAATTATAGCTCCTGATTATGTTGAGGTACCCGTCAATGAAGAAGATTTAGACAAGATAGAAAATGGCATTCATGTGCGAACAGGTTTTGTAGAAGGTGAAGGTTTGATGTTGGTAGTGCAAAATTGTACTAGTTGTCACTCGGCTAAATTAGTGACACAAAATAGAATGTCGAAAGAAAAATGGTTGGCGACAATTCGATGGATGCAAGAAACTCAGAATTTATGGGATTTAGGAGTAAATGAAGAACCTATTTTAAATTATTTAAGTACCAACTATGCGCCTAATCAAATAGGACGTAGAGCTAATTTAACAAATATAGATTGGTATAAACTAGAAGAATAGAGCGATTAGAATGAAAGAATATGTTGATGTTTTTATAAATGCGTTTATGGGCGCCTTGAATTGGACTTGGAAATCCATCATTTTTGAAGTGCCTTGGTATACTAATTATTTTTGGGGGTTAATTTTGATATCCTTAGTAGTATGGAGTTTGGAAATTGCATTTCCATGGCGAAAAAATCAGTCTATTTTCAGAAAAGATTTTTGGTTAGATGGTTTCTATATGTTTTTCAATTTCTTTCTTTTTGTGATTGCAATAAGTGGTTTTTATAAATTATTAGAAACGTTTTTTTCCCAATTAGGAATTAGTGAATCTAGTCTTACACTAATCGATTTTTCTTCTTGGCCTTCTTGGGCGCAATTGGTAATTTTCTTTATCATCTTAGATTTTGTGCAGTGGTTTACACATACATTGCTTCATAAATATGAATTTTTATGGAATTTTCATAAAGTTCATCATAGTGTAAAAGAAATGGGTTTTGCTGCGCATTTAAGATATCATTGGATGGAAAATATAGTTTACAAACCTTTAAAAACGTTTGGAGTGATGATCTTGGGTGGCTTTGAGCCAGAACAAGCTTATATTGTGCATTTTATAGCCATAACAATAGGGCACTTTAATCATTCTAATATAAAAATAACTTGGGGTCCTTTGAAGTATATCTTAAATAATCCAGTAATGCATTTATACCATCATGCATATGATTTACCCAAAGGTACCTATGGCGTAAACTTTGGTATAAGCTTAAGCATTTGGGATTATATTTTTAAAACAAATTATATCCCAGAAGATAGTGGTACAATTGAATTGGGATTTCATGGAGATGATACGTTTCCAAAGGATTTTATACATCAGAATATGGAAGGTTTTAAACCTTTTAAAAAACAATAAAAAATCCTTTGGTTCTAAAACCAAAGGATTTTTTATTAGCGCTACTATTATTGTATTATTGTTCCTTAAAGTTGATACTCCAAATACCGCGTACTTCATTTGTTCCATAGCCTAAAGCCATGTCTTGTGGATAAAGGCTTCTGATTACCGCAAGTGTTTCTGGATTTACATCATTTTCTGTTCCGTGACATTGCAGACACATTGCATTGGTTATAATTGGATAATAAAATTCAACCGTATCGCCCATATTTTCCTTTATAAGAGGAGCAGGGGTAATGCCATTGACGATATCTTGTTTAAAAGATTTAATATATTCCAATTCGGCGGCATTGGCTTTATTCGCTTGGTTTCTAGGTTTATCAGAGACTCTTTTGATAGTTGCCTTATGTTTCAACGCCATACTATCAGTAATTGGATATGCTTGAATACTACAGAATCTTAAAGCTTCCAAAGTTCCTTTTTTTTGTATAGTGCCTATCAATTGTTTTCCTAAAACTTGTTGTGTGGTCTGGGCATATTCTAAGCCTATAACTTCCAGATTTTTTTGGTTTTGAGTAGTCTTATGCGTCGCGTTTTCAACCGCAGGAATCTGCTTAGTGGTGTTGGTTTTAGTTTCTGAATCTTTACAACCAACTAAAACCAACAAAAGTAAAGAGGGGATTATGAATTTCATTATGATGATATTTTACCTGTAGCACAACTTATGAACGATTTTGCTTTCGAAGCAAATGAATTTTCTTCATCTATAGATGGGTATCCAATAGCTTTGAGTTTATCATGAACTTTTAAAAGGTCTTCGTTACTCTTAGTAGAAAAAGATATGATAGAATTGTCTATATCGATCTTAATATCAGAAACAGTATCAATTTCTGAAATTTTGTTCTTAATTGTATTGGCACAACCACCACATTTTAAATTCTGAACGGTAATAGAATTTTGCATAGTTCTTTATTTATAGGCCATATAGCCACCCTTTAAATCAATAATATCTGTAAAGCCCATTTTCGAAAGCTTATTCGCTGCTCTTTTACTCCGCATTCCAGATTGGCAGTAGATATATAGAGGCTCATCTTTTTTGAATTTATTGAAAGCATTTTCAAAGGCAGCGGAATTGAAAAAATCAATATTAATTGCTTTTTTAATAGCACCTCTAGAAAATTCGTTAGGGGTTCTAACATCAACAAGTTGAACATTTTTAACTGCAATTGCAGCTTTATATGTTGAAGCGTTTATAGTTTTAATAAATTCAGAATTTTTGTTTCCGAATAGAAAATTTAAGAATGACATAATAGTATATTTTTTTAAAAAAATGGAAGTAGTCACAACCACATCACTACTTCCATTGAAACAACCAACTAATAAACTATATGCCATTAAAGGCTCTAATTTATTACTGTAAAATTACAGTTTGTTAGTATCATTAAAAGTAACCTAGGTTACATAGGCTATAAATTAATTGCTTTTATGTAATTACGATGCAATTCTATTTTTCCTAATTCTTCCAATTTCTTTAGTAATCTAGAAATGACCACTCTTGAGCTATGTAAGTCATACGCTATCTGTTGGTGTGTATTATGAATGGTCCTGTCATTGGTAATCCTTATTTTTTCTTTTAAGTAACCTAGTAAACGCTCATCCATATTTTGAAAAGCAATAGAATCTACGGTATTTAAGAGCTCTGTTAATCTATTATGGTAGCTTTCGAAAACAAAGTTTCTCCAGGACTTATATTTGGCCGTCCATTCTTCCATTTTTTGAACAGGAACCATAATCAATTTTGTTTCTGTTTCGGCGATGGCTCTAATTTCACTGATAGACTGAGATAAGCAGCAACTCAATGTCATAGAACAGGTATCTCCTTTTTCTAAATAATATAATAAGAGTTCATCACCATCTTTATCTTCTCTTAAAATTTTTATAGCGCCAGAAATTAGTAAAGGCATGCTTTTGATGTATTCACCAATCTCAATTAATTTAAACCCTTCGGGTACTTCTTTGAATGTTCCTACTTGAACAATTTCTTCTATTAGTTCTTTTTCAAATATAGTTCCGTAATTATCTATTAAATCTTTTATCATGGTAGTGGAGTTCAGTAAAAAACAATCAATCTCAAATTTAAGAATAATAAAGGAGTTCCGCTTAAAATAAAAGAACCATACGTTGTGAAGCACTATTCGTTTTTTTAAGAATCTTCTTATCTTTTAGCAAAATTAAATTCAATTTATTATTAAATCATTACAATTGGGTCATAATTTTTGCTTAATAGGTAAATATGCATATATTTGGTAAACCAATTTGGTGAACCAATTAACTTAACAATATGAAACATAGCCTGTTATTAATACTTTTACTCGTAGTGTTATTCACTTCTTGTAATTCAAAATCTCAAGGAATTGAGATGGCCAACAATGTAGAAGAGTTTAATGAAATGGTTAAAAATTTGCAACCAGGAGATTCTATTGTATTGGCAAATGGAGTATGGAAAGATGCAGAGCTTGTTTTTGAAGGAAAAGGAACAGAAGAAGAACCAATAACATTAACTGTAGAAGATAAAGGGAAGGTTATTTTAGAGGGGGCTTCAAATCTTCAGTTAGCGGGTGAGCATTTAATTGTTAGTGGTCTTGTTTTTAAAAACGGGTACACCCCAACAAATGCGATTATTTCTTTCAGGAAAAATAGAGAAGAAATCGCTAATAATTCTAGATTAACAGAGTGTGTTATAGATAATTTTAATAATCCAGAGCGTCAAGTGCAGGATTATTGGGTTACTATTTATGGGAAAAATAATCGTATAGATCATAACCATATTGTAGGTAAGAAAAATCTAGGAGTTACTATGATTGTTGGTTTAGATACAAAGGAAAGTGTACAAAATAATCATAAAATTGATCATAATTATTTCGGACCTCGCCCAACTTTTGGAAACAATGGGGGAGAAACCTTACGAATAGGTACTAGTCATACTGCTTTAGAAAATTCTAATACGTTGGTGGAATCTAACTATTTTGATAGAACTAATGGCGAGCACGAAATTATATCCAACAAATCTTGTCAAAATACCTTTAAGTACAATACATTTTTTGAATGCACAGGAACTTTAACCATGCGCCATGGAAATGAAACCTTAGTAGATGGAAATGTCTTTATAGGTAACGGCAAACCAAGTACTGGTGGGGTTCGTATTATTAATGAAACGCAAACCGTAATTAATAATTATCATATTGGTTTAACAGGGTACCGCTTTAGAGGGGCTTTTGTAATGATGAATGGAGTGCCAAATTCGCCACCAAATCGTTACGTTCCTGTAATTGATTCTAGATTGAACAACAATACATTTATTAACTGTGAACATATACAATTATGTGCAGGGAGTGATTCAGAAAGAAGTCAAGCACCTAGAACTTCAGAAATTTCTGGAAACATCTTTTACAATGATGATAAAGAAGACATTTTTACGGTGTATGATGATATTAGTGGTATTACTTTTAAAGATAATCTATTAGGAGAAAATGGTAAAACTAGTATTGCTAATGGATTTGAGAATGCGGCAATTACTTTAGTGGAAAATGAACAAGGATTTTTGATTCCTACTTCAGATAAAATAAAAAATAAAGTTACGATTAGTCCAAATATTGCAACCAAGGAAAACACAGGAACAACTTGGTACTCTAAAGCAGACACTGGTGTTGCCCTAAACTCAGGAAAAATAATAAAAGTAGACGCAGGGATTAATACCTTATATGAAATTGTGAAGAAATCTAAAGCAGGTGATGTAATTGAATTATCAGAAGGTGGAACTTATTTAATTACAAAAGCAGTTCAAATTAACCATCCATTGACATTTAAAACTTCAGGAACAGAAAAGGCCACCATTTTTTTTGAGCGTATGATGGCTTTCGAAATTCAAAATGGAGGAAGTCTTTCATTAGAAAATATAACTTTTGATGGTACAAAATCCCCAGATTATGCAGGTAATTCAGTAATTAGCACAAGTAAGAACTCCATGCTAGATAATTATAAACTGTTTATTGATAACTGTGAATTTAAAGATATGGTAGTCAATCATTCTTTTGATGTTTTAAGGGTGTCTAAAGGAACATTTGCCGATACCATTAGTATCCAGAATTCAACATTTAAAAACATTTCAGGTCACATTGCTGCCTTAGATAAGGAAACGGACGATATTGGAGCTTATAATGTAGAGTACCTGCTAATGAAAAACAATACCGTTACAGATATGCAGGGTGCTGCTTTGAGATTATACAGAGGGGGAAAAGACGAGAGTACCTTCGGCCCATTTTTAGAAGTTGACCACAATGTATTTAATAATGTAGGTTTTGGTAAAAAAAATAAATATAATGCAGCAATGTCTTTGTATGGTGTTCAAGTAAATGATATTCAAAATAATAATTTTAATAATACCAATGGTTTAAAAATGCACTTGGTTGTAGGAGAGCCAATTGTAAATGTGGTGAATAATAATTACTACAAGTCAGGTGAAATAGAAGTTACTGGAGATGAAAAACATACTATAGCAAACCTTTATAATATCGAATCGGAGTTTAAAGAAGGAACCTTTCAATTATCAGAAAATTCCTCTTTAGTAGGAAAAGGAACAGACCAAAAAGAAATAGGAATTATAGCTAAGAACTAATTATGAAGTTAATACAAAGTATCACATTAAAACTCGTACCAGTTGTACTTCTTATAAGCCTATTTTCTTGTAAAGAAGAAGTGACGGTGGTTTCAAAAGAAGAAGACAAGACAGTCTCAGAGCAAGGAGCACACCCTAATTTAATTTTAACAGCGCAAGGCGTTAAAGATATTAGGGCACAATTGGGGAGTATTCCCATTTTTGATGCTTCTTTAAAGGCTGTTCAGGAAGAAGTGGACGCCGAAATAGCCTTAGGGATTGACACGCCGATTCCTCAGGATTATTCCGGAGGTTACACGCACGTGAGACACAAGAGTAATATGATAATGTTACAAAAAGCTGGTGTTTTATATCAAATTTTGGATGATGAAAAGTATGCAAAGTATGTAAAAGACATGCTTATGCAATATGAAGCCATGTATAAAACCTTGCCATTGCATCCAAAAACAAGGTCATATGCACGCGGAAAATTGTTTTGGCAATGTTTAAATGATGCTAATTGGTTGGTTTATGTGAGTCAAGCGTATGATTGTGTCTACAATTATTTATCTGAGGAAGAGCGTAATAAGCTAGAAGCTAATTTATTTAAACCATTTGCAGATCATATATCTGTAGATAGTCCGCAATTTTACCAAAGAGTTCATAACCATAGTACTTGGGGTAATGCAGCTGTAGGGATGATTGGTTTGGTAATGAATGACGAAATATTAATTGATCGTGCTTTATACGGTATTAAAGATTTAAAATTAGATACCAAAGAAAAAGATGATGATGGTGGATTCTTGAATAAAGATGGTAAAGCTGGCTTTTTGGCGAATATAGAAGAGCCATTTTCTCCAGATGGTTATTATAATGAAGGACCATATTATCAACGCTATGCGATGTATCCTTTTTTAATTTTTGCGGAAGGATTACATAATGTTAAACCAGAATTAAAGATTTTTGAATATAAAGACGGAGTGTTATTGAAGTCTATAAATGCCCTTCTAAATTTATCGGATGCAGATGGTGATTTTTTTCCATTAAACGATGGTCAAAAAGGTATGTCTTATTATAATGATGCTTTAGTTACGGCGACAGATATTTCGTATTATTTTGGAACCCAAGATCCAGGGTTGTTAAGTATTGCTGAAAAACAAAACAAAGTATTATTAGATGATTCAGGATTAGCTGTTGCTCTTGGTATAAAAAAAGGATTAGCAAAACCATTTGAGAAAAAATCAATTAACTTATCAGACGGACCAGAGGGTACAGAAGGAGGAGTTGGTATTTTGAGAAATGAGGATATAGAACTTGTGTTTAAATATGCAGCACAAGGCTCTAGTCACGGTCATTATGATAAGTTATCCTATTCATTATATGAAAATGGAGAAGAAGTGATTCAGGATTATGGATTAGCACGTTTTGTAAATATAGAACAGAAAGGGGGAGGGAATTACCTAAAGGAAAATAAAACTTGGGCAAAACAAACGATTGCTCATAATACCGTGACACAAAATGAAATGTCTCATTTTGATGGAAAATTTGAAATAGGAAGTCAAAACCATTCTGTGCTGCATTATTTTTCATCAGACGATGATAACGTTCAAGTGGCTAGTGCTAAAGAGGTAAATGCATATCCGGGAACTGAAATGCTTCGTACAATGGCAATTATTGAAGATTCGGATTTTGAAAAACCCTATGTATTAGATATTATGAAGGTAGTTTCTAATACAACAAATCAATATGATTTTCCGTATTATTTTTTAGGACAAGTATTGAATACAAATTTCGAATATAAAGTGCCGGAAAACTTAAAAGCCTTAGGAAGCAGTAATGGGTATCAACATTTATATGTAGAAGGCACAGCGAAATCTGAAAAGGAGAATACAAAGTTTTCTTGGTTAAATAAAGGGAAGTTTTATAGTTTAACAACGGTATCAAATGTTAATGACGAAATACTTTTTACTAGAATTGGTGCAAACGATCCAGAATTTAATTTGCGCCGCGAAGCTGCTTTAATGTTAAGGCGAAAAAAACACTAAAAACACACTTTTTGTTTCTGCCATTGAAGCGCACGGAAGTTATAGTCCAGTTACAGAATCTGCAGTTAATTCTAACAGTGCAATTACGGCTTTAAAAGTAGTTTTAGATTCAGAAGGTTATACTGCAATACAGATAACAGATATCAACGGAAATACAAAGTTGTTTATAACAGCAAACACGAACGCTGCCAAAGAAGCAAGGCATAACTTAAAAATTAATAATAAGGATTATGAGTGGTCAGGTCCTTATTATTTCAAATAAATTAATCATAAATATAAAAAATGAGTAGATCTAGTGAAAAATACGTCATTACAAAAGACATGGAATGGGAAGTTCTTGGCGGAGGAGTGTCAAGAAAATTCTTAGGGTATGACAATCAAATCATGATGGTAAGAGTAAAATTTGAGACAGGAGCATTAGGAGCTCCGCATCAACATTTTCATACGCAAGCTACATACTGCGTTTCAGGTAAATTTGAATTTGAGATTGACGGAGTAAAACAAATTGTTGAAGGTGGAGATGGCGTGTATATTGAACCTAATTTGTTGCATAGTGCAGTTTGTTTAGAGGAGGGTGAATTAATTGACACTTTTAGTCCTGTAAGAGAAGATTTCTTAAGTGGAGATGCTGTATCTTATTTTAGTGATAAGGCATAATAAAGAAGGACAGGCCACTAATAGTGCTTTAAAGTTATGCTTAAGATTAAGAAAATTTAGAACATGAAAACCTGTTCGAAATTTATAATTGGAATTAGGGGGGGCGTTGAAAGGATGGGGATATCATCGAGAAGTAAGATGCCTTTTTATCAATTTGTCTAATCTATATCCTAAAAATTAGCATTTCGTCATTTTTGCATGTTAAAAATTGGGATTATATTTTTTTTTAACAAAGTAATAACATATATTTGGTTATTCAGATTGGTCAACCAATTTGGGTAACCAAATTTTTTTTAACTCAAAACTCAATTTATGAACCAAATAAAAAAATATGAATTTAGAAAAATGAAATAAAAAAAAGGATAGGTTTTCAACCCATCCTCCTTTATTAAATCACTTCTTGTCGTAGGGAAGTAACTAAGAATACAATTATTGCTTTACAATAAAATGCTATATCAAAAATAGTAATTTTATATATAACTTCTTCATTGAAATTATTGTGATCTCGTAAAGCAAGTACCATAGGAGATTTTATCCTATTGAATTAACTCAATAGTACTAACGTAACAAAATCACAAATGAATTTAAAAACTAAACTTTTATTAATTGCAATAACATTGCTTAATATTTCGCTTTATGCGCAGGACAGCTACCAGTTGAAAGGTGTTGTTTCTGACGCGAACAATGTTCCTATTCCTGGAGTTAGCGTTGTTATTGATAAGACAACAAGAGGAACGGCCACAGATTTTGATGGTAATTATGAAATTAACGTAAAAAAAGGAGATGTAGTTAGCTTTTCTTCTATAGGATATGGTAATAAAAAAATTACTATTTCCAATCAAACAACCTTAAATGTATCACTGGCAGAGGATGCTAGTTTACTTGAAGAGGTTGTAGTAGTAGGGTATGGAACGCAAAAAAAATCTACAATTACAGGTTCAATTTCTAAAGTAACTAACGAAACTTTAGATCAAATAGCTGTTTCTAGGGTTGATGATGCACTTGTTGGTCAGGTATCAGGGGTGAATATTCAATCAACAAATGCAGAAGCAGGTGGAGCCCCAACCATTACAATTAGAGGTGTTGGGTCTGTAACTGCAGATTCAGGACCAGCATTAGTAATTGATGGTGTTGTAGTGAGTTCTGAATTTCTTGGAAATCTTGATATGAACGATGTAGAATCTTTTGAAGTCTTAAAAGATGCAGCTTCTGCGGCTATTTACGGTAGTGAAGGTTCTAATGGAGTAATTTTAATTACTACAAAAAGTGGTAAATCTGGAAAAACTAAATTTAGCTATCAAACATACACTGGTTTTAAAAATGCACACGGAAGTGATGATTATAGTCAAACTGTTGCAGGTTGGGCTGCCATTGAACAGGCTGCAACCGGTAGCTTAACAAACGAGACACAATATGCACAATTATTGGTAGCTACCACTGGTGTTGATAGAAGTTGGCAAGATGTTTTCTTTGATGGGGGGAATATTACGAGTCATTCATTATCAGCAAGAGGAGGTACTGAAGACACTAAGTTTAGTACTTCTTTGAGGTATCTTCATGATGAAGGTGTTGTCATTACTGATGATTATAAATTGTTTTCTGCTAATATGAAGGTTGATTCAAAAATTGGTAAGAAAGTAAAATTTGGTATCAACGCTACACCTTCTTATACAAAGCAGAGAAGATTGCCGACATCAATACATAATCCAATACGTCAATCTCCTTGGTTGCCTATATATCATACAGATGAATCGCTGCAGTTTATTGATAGAAGTATTTATCCAGACGTTGGGGTAGGTGATTATTTCTACGAAAATCATTTAGTTAACTTAGACGTAAATGGAGATGGTAATGCCAACAGGCCTCGTACCTCTGGAGATTCAAATCCGTATGCACAATACGTGGAAAGAGAGCATTTTGAATATAATACTAAATTATTTGGTTCAACGTATTTAAGCTATGAGCTAGCGGATGGTCTTACTGCGAAAACGTCTTTGGGGGTTACTCTTGAGCAAAGAAAAAGAACTAGATATGACGGTACGCTTCATCATGCGAGTGGTAATGCTAGGGCTGCATATTATTTAGCGAACAGATTTAGAACTAGAATAATTTCTGATAATACCTTAAATTATAGCAAAACATTTAATGATGATCATGATTTAAACGTATTAGTAGGTGCTACAATTCAAAAAAGAAAATCAGAAGAGAGTATTACAACAGGGAGTGGTTTTTCAAATGATTTACTTAAAAACTTTCAGGGGGCTACTTTAGTAGATCTTCCTACAGAAACAAATACCGAGTTAAAAAAATTAGGATATTTTGCTAGAGTAAATTATTCATATGCAGGTAAGTATTTAGTAAATGCTTCTATTAGACGAGATGGAAGTTCTGTTTTTGGTATTGCTTCTAAATGGGGTAATTTCCCTGCTGTATCTCTAGGTTGGAATGTTGCTAAGGAAAATTTCTTATTAGATAGCGAAGCTATAACTACTTTGAAATTCAGAGCTAGTTATGGTCTAACTGGAGCAGAGAATTTTAACGTTGGTGATGATGTTGTAAATGCATGGCCTTATCTAGCGCTGTTGCAAAATTCAAATTCAATTAGTGATGGGAGTATTGCTGCAGGGGTATCTCCGCTTAATATAGCAAATGCTTTATTGCAATGGGAAGCTTCAAAAGAATTGACTCTAGGATTAGATTACGGTTTTTTCAAAAATAGAATATCAGGATCTTTAGATTACTATCAGAGAACAAGTGATGAATTATTGCTTAATAATCCTGTTTCATACATTACAGGATTTAACAGTGGTATTGTAAATTTAGGTGAAGTGCAAAATAAAGGTTTTGAACTGGAGTTAAGGACTAAAAATATTACTGGAGAAAAATTCTCTTGGAATTCAACAATTATAGCCTCTACTAATGCAAATGAACTATTGAGTTTTGGTGATTCTAATAATGCTTTAATAGAAGATTCTTATGGTAGAAACTCACAATGGATAAATAGAATTGGAGAGCCAATTTCTTCTTTTTGGGGTTATGTTGTAGATGAAGAAGCTTTTGATGAAACTTCTTTTAGAACTACTTATGTAGATAATCCTTGGAATCGTATAAATGGTCAATCGGATGATACTATTGTAAAAGATTTAAATGGTGATGGTCTAATTACGGAAGAGGACAAAACTATTTTAGGAAGTCCATATCCAGATTTAGTATATAGTTTTACTAATGAATTTAAGTTAGGTGATTTTGATTTTTCATTTATGGTTCAAGGTAGCTTAGGAGCTCAGGTGAATAATATTGGTGATCAATATTTCTACAATTGGTTTGGTAACAGAACAAGAAGTGGAGGAGAACTAGAAGCAGTTGCGGATGGTCTTGTTTCAGATGTTTCGTTTATTCAAGAAAAGGTGTTAACAAGTGAAGTTATTGCAAGTGCAGATTATTTTTCTCTGCGTAATGTAAATCTTGGGTATAACTTCCCTAATGATATAACGGATCAGATAGGTTTAGAAGGACTAAGAATTTATGCGACTGCTCAAAATTTAATATACGTTACTGCAGATGATTATCATGGTTTTAATCCAGAGCATATAGATGGTAGTGATCCTAGAGCCTATGGTTCTCAAAGAGCAGGAACACCAATATTTAAGACAGTAACATTTGGTGTGAACATTGACTTCTAATAAAAAAAAGAAAAAATTATGAAACATATAAAATATTTAATTGCTGCTCTATCCGTGTCCGTTTTTGTTTCTTGTGATACTGATGAGTATTTAAATCCATTACCTGATACCGCTGTTGCGGTAGATGGTTTCTTCCAATCAGATGCAGATGTATTATCTGGAATTATTGGAATTTACGATGCCCTTCAAGGTGTTAATAGTAATACTGATTCAGATATTGGTGATGTGAATAGGGGAGTTCAATTTGAGCACCTCTTGACAGAACATCGTACAGATAATACTAGAAATGCAACCCTAGAAGGTTCTAAAGCAGATTTTCATAGATATGTAGTAAATGCTAACAATGTGGAATCTGAAGATTATTATGCTTCTATGTATGAAGTTATTTTTAGAGCAAATAACCTGTTAGATTTCATTGAGCTTGCAGATGCAAGTAATCAAGCGAAATACACAGCAGAAGCCAAATTTTTAAGAGCTTATGCTTATTTTAAACTGGTAAGAATGTTTGGTGCTGTACCGTTAGTTACTTCGGTCGTAGGTCCAACAGAAAATGAGGCTCTTTTTACAAGAGTTTCAGAAGAACAAGTGTATGCTCAAATCATTGCTGATTTGCAAGAGGCAGTAAATGTTTTAGATAATTCTTCTAAATCAAGAGCCTCTAAGGCGGCTGCGCAAGGTATTTTGGCTAAAGTATATTTATCACAAGCAACTCCTAATTATTCTGGGGCACAACAATTATGTGAAGCTATAATTAATAGTTCAGAATTTGCTTTAGAAAGTAATTTTCATGATGTATTTTATGATGAGCTAAATGATGAAATTATATTTGCTATCCAATATGAGACTGGGAATAGTGCTGAAAGTCAAAGTTTCTCAGCAGAATTTACCTCTTCTACACGTGCTGGTTCAGAGGATGGTCAAAATATTGTTAATGAAAATTTAGTAGCTGATTTTGCTTTATATGGTGGAAATAGAACGGAAGAATCTTATATAACATTTGGAACATCGAATGAAGTAATAAAATTTTTGCCAGAAGGTTCAGATATAACAACCACTCCTCCAACATATGGTATAAGTGCGCGTGATGCTGGTAATGATTATATTGCCTTACGTTATGCAGATGTACTTTTAATGCATGTGGAAGCTATTATGGCGGGAGCAGCAACTACGACCAATACTGCTGCACTTAATTCTTTCCAAGCCGTAAGAGATAGAGCCGGTTTGACAGCAGTTGTAACTAGTATTTCAAAAGAAGAATTATTAGTAGAAAGAAGAGTAGAATTGGCGTTTGAAAATCAACGTTGGTTTGATTTACTAAGATTCGGTGTAGCTGAAGCGGTTCTGAGCGCTCATGCAACTGAAATGGGATATATTTTTGACGCTAGAAAACTGTTATTACCTATTCCTTCTAGAGAAATAAATATAAGCGGTGGCCTTTTAACACAAAATCCGGGATATTAAATTATAAATACTCTTAAAATATGAAAAATAAACTAAATATTTTCCGCAAGACAGTCTTGCTGCTTATAAGTGTAATAGTAACAAGTACTTTTGTTAGTTGTGTAGGTTCCGATACTTTTAGAGACGAATTGGCAGATACAGGCTCAAAAGAAGATACTGTATTTCCAACAGCAAATTTTGATTACACAGCTGATCAAGAGAATTTCAAAATAATAAACTTCACAGATCTTTCAACTGAAGCAGCTTCTTATGCGTGGGATTTTGGTAATGGAGATACCTCAACCGAGCGTGATCCTTCTTATGAATTTCAAGAGGGTGAAGGTACATATGTAGTAACATTAATTGCTAGTGACGGTAATGGTGTATCTTCAACAATTACTTTAGATGTTGAAGTTGTAGATGAGTTAGTAGCAGCTTTTCAATGTCCAGATTTCTTATGTGATCCTAGAACACCTTGGGCTGGTGTAGACAGAGGAACCACGAGTTCTTATTCTGCAAGTTCTTCTCCAACACCTCCAGAAGATAATGGTGCTGCTAAATTAAGTAGTAGTTCAAACTTTCTTGATCAAAGTATTCGTGTGGTTTCTGGTGCAACATATGAAGTTACATTTTGGTACGTGAGTAAATCTACAGGTACTTCTGCAGGTGCACTTTTAATTGAGGATGCTGATACTGGAGATGACTTCCTTAGTCAAGCTATTCCATTATCTACAGATGCATCTAATTATGAAGAAATTTCATTTCGTTTCACAGTAGGTGATGAAACAGAGAATATGAGATTCAATATTGAATATGCAGGTACAGAATGTAGATTTTCTAAAATTAGTATTGATAGAATATAGTTATTAAACCCATTACATTATTAATATAGAAATGCCTAATTGTTTTTATTTGAGGTGTTTCTATATTGATAAATGGAGCTTTATATGCATTTACCCATGTTAATAGTATTGGTTAGGGTCTATGGCCATAATTATTATTATTGATAGCAAGAAGTAAACCAATAAACAAATAAAAAATTATGAATTTATTAAATAAAGGAATAAGTGCTCTGCTAATAACAGGCCTTATTATGTCATGTGATGACGAAGAATTTATCACAATTGCTCCAGTAGAATCTTCAGGTGGTTCAACCACGAGTGTGTTTTCGAGTTTTGATGTAGATTCGAGTGGTGATGGAACTATTATTACGGTAACACCATTATCCGTGGGAGTTGATTCCTATGAAATTGATTTTGGAGATGATGGAAGTGTAGTTACTGCTTTACAAGGTGAATCAGCTTCGTACGATTATCCTAATATTGATGCATCTGCAGACTACACAATAACTGTAACTACAAAATCTGAAGGTCAAAGTGATATTATTAAAACAGAAGATATTACGGTGAACCATACCGTGCAATCTATAAATAATGCCCCTTCTTCCCCAGATGTTAAATTGTACAATTTGCTGAATATATTTACTGATGCAAGTTCTGTTGGTTCAGCTGGGACTGGCGGTAAAGCTGTAGTTTTAGATTCAGGGAACAATCTAATTGAATTTTCTAGATTACATAGTGATACTGGAGTTTTCGCATTAAGTGATGAAGTTGTAGCTGCTGATGCTTTTTATAGCGGAGTTGGTTCTAATGAAATACATTTCGATGTATATTCTAAATTTTCGGAAGGTATAGATAAATTAAAAATTACTTTGGTTGATAGTACAAATTCTACAAGTCACGTGATTGATGATATAGATCTAACTGATGGAGAATGGACTAGTCTTGATTTTGACTTATCTACAGATTTTTCAACGCCTGTTTCTCAATTTGAAACCATCTTATTTGAATTAGGTTCTACCGGAAATGCAGAGGATCATGCCACAATAACGGTTGATAATATATACATGTCAAGAATGACAGGGGCCACTATTTTAAATGGAGATTTTGAAGATGGTTCAGATTTCTGGAAATGGTCAACTTTCACAGATGGAGATACAAACCCTTTTGGTTCTAGTTCTGATGGTTCAAATTTAAATTATGATGGCACCGATAATGGAGGTAAAACAAAAGGAGCTAAATGGTCTTCGAGTCAATCAGGTGGAGAATTCAGGAGTTCTAGTTCTAGATATGCATATCAAGAACTTAATTTAATACCAGGAGCATCTTATGTTTTAGAATATCAATATGCTATTAAGAGTGATAGCGGGACTGATCCTGTAGGTGGAAGAAAAGTAGTCGGTCTAATCCTTGACGGTCAATATGATGACGGTGCAGATGCGGTTGATAATCTTGGTGATAATTTAGGATTTGATGAAGGATTTATAGCTGAGGGAAAATTCTCGGATACGACCAATGGTGTTGGTACCATTGTTCAAATTCCATTTACGGCTAATTCTAGTGGAGAAGTTGCTATAATGTTTTATGCGGTTACTCCAGTAGATGCATGGATTGATAATGTAAAAGTTATTCAACTACCATAATAACAATGATTTATTCCCGAAAAGAATTCATAGTTTTTTTAGCTATAATACTTATTTCTGTTAGCGCTACTTCTCAAATAAGGGAAAGTAGCGTTACAGATTCGGTTGTTTCAGTTAAAAAGAAAAGAAAAAAGAAAAAGAGTAAAAAAGTAAAGCTTCCAAATATTGACTTAAGTCATTGGAAAGTAACCTTGCCTTCATTAAATGATGAAGGAAAGCCATACGAGATAAGCCCGCCAGAGATAAATAATTTTGCAAGTATAAAGGAGGCAAAGCCCTATATGTATATAGATTCTGTTAAAGGAGCTATAGTTTTTCGTGCTATGCCAACAGATTCTAAAACTGCAAATACTAAGTATACTAGATCAGAACTTAGAGAGCAAATAGTTCCTGGTGATAATAACACTAATTGGACTTTTGAGCAAGGTGGTAGAATGAAAGGTAAACTTGCAATAGAAGAGATTACTAAAGATGCTGATGGAAAATATCATAGAGTTATTGTCATGCAGATTCATGGTAGATTAACCAATGAACAAAAAGAATTAATAGAGGCAAAAGATAACAATGCTCCTCCCATATTAAAAATATATTGGGATAAAGGGAAGATTAGAGTTAAGACTAAAGTATTGAAAAATAAAGCTGTTAATAATACAGCAATCTTATTAGATGACGCTTGGGATGATGATGAAGGGTATAATTTTCCAACAGAAGTAGGTTTTAGAAAATTTACTCTTGAAGTTAAAGTAGAAAAAGGAAAAATGGTGATTATTTTGAATAATTCAGAATATGCCGTTTATGAAGGTATTGATATAAATAGGTGGAATATTTTTGAAAATTATTTTAAAGCAGGTAACTATTTTCAAAGTAAAGATGAAGGTTCATATGCAAAAGTGAAGTATTACGAACTAGAAGTGTCCCATTAAAATACTATTACATATAAAAAATAGTTAAAAAAGAGTTTGAGTTAGTTGATTTAAGGAGTTTACTGGCTTGATTTACAGGTCAGTAATTTCTTTTTTGAAGCGGTTAAAATGAGTTTGTTTTTAATGTGAATATTGTTTTTTTAGTCGAAATATATTTTATAATTTTAACAAACCAATCTGGTTAACCAATTTTAGAAGCCATTTTATTATTATGAAGTTAGAAATTATCACCAAAACTGAAAATCAAGATATTCAAAAAGAAATTATAGCGAATATACGAGAGCTTATAAGTTATAAGAATCTTGAGCCTGGAGATAAATTACCTTCAGAAAGAATGCTTTCAGAAAAATTTGGAGTTAGCCGTAGTAATCTTCGTGAAGCGATTCAAAAATTAGAATTTTATGGGATTCTAAATTCCAAGCCACAGAGTGGAACTTTTATAGCAAATATTGGAGCTATAGCCATGGATGGTATGTTAGAAGATATTTTAAGATTAGAGGAACCAGGTTTTAAATCATTAGTAGAGACTAGAATTTTATTAGAATTAAAAACGGTTAGATTAGCAGCTTTACGCAGAACAGAGGAGGATTTAAAGGTTTTAAAAGAGGCTATAGATGCTTATGAAGCTAAAGTTAGAGCTGGTAAAGATGCAGTTCAGGAAGATTTATTATTTCACTTGGCCATTGCCAGAGCTAGTGGTAATAGTTCAATGAATACATTCATGTTAATCATAACGCCAGAAATCATAACAAACTTTGAAAAATATCACGTATGTGATAGCAATCAATCATTATTGGGAATTCAAGAACATACAGAAATTTACGAAGCCATAAGAGACCAAAACCCTCAACTGGCAAAAGAAAAAATGAAAATACATTTTAAGACGTTATATCAATATTGCTATAATACCGATGATATAAAAATAGACTAAATGCAGAGCGCAGGTATTTAAAAATTACACAGAGTAGGCCGCGTTAAATAGCAAAGTATTTTTTTGAGAAATAGGTAACTTTTAAAAACATTGTTTTTATTAGTTAGGATTTTAATTTCTTATTTTAAGATTAATATTTTTTAAACAATTGATTGTCAACTAATTAAATTAGTAATAGTAATAATTCAAAGCATATGAAATTAAAAGGATTAAGATGGTGGGTTGTCGCTTTAATAGCACTAGCAACGGTCATTAATTATATAGATAGGCAGTCTTTAACTGTGTTATGGCCGCAAATTTCTAAGGACCTGTTTCCAGATGAGTCAGATTTTGAACGTAAACAAATTTATTCTACTATATCTGTAATATTTGTTTTTTCTTATGCATTTGGACAAGCCATTTTTGGTAAGATTTTTGATTGGATCGGGACTAGATTGGGTTTTGTATTATCTATAGGGGTTTGGTCTGTAGCTACTGCTTTTCATGCAATAGCGGGTTCGTTAACTAGTTTTGCAATATTTAGATCAATTTTAGGTATTGCTGAGGCGGGAAACTGGCCTGGAGCTGCAAAAGGAAATGCTGAATGGTTCCCAACTAAAGAAAGAGCTCTCGCTCAAGGGATATTTAATTCGGGAGCAGCCATAGGTGGTATTATCGCAATACCAATTATTGCCACTTTGACCATATTTTTTGATTGGAAAATGATTTTTATAATTATTGGATTAGTTGGTTTATTATGGCTTATTCCATGGTTATATTTAGTGAAGAGTCCACCAAAAAATCATCCTTGGATTACAGATGAAGAGCGCGAATATATTTTAAGTGGACAAAGAAATCAAGATTTAGATGAAGATGGAGAGCCTGATGAAGGGTATACTCCTAATACCGTAGAATTGTTATCTAAAAAACAAAGTTGGGGTGTAATTATTGCTTCTGCAGCCATTGATCCAATATGGTGGCTTTTTGTTTTTTGGATTCCAATTTATTTGTCTGAAGTGTATGGTATGGATGTTAAGGGCATCGGTATTTATGGTTGGGTACCTTATGTAGGTGCTATGTTAGGTGCATGGTTTGGAGGATTATTTGCTCAGAATCGTTTAAAAGCAGGATGGTCTATAGACAAAACGCGTAAAACAGTAATTACTATCGGTGGTTTAATAATGCTACCTTCTTTATTAGCAATGGCTAACCCAGGAGAACCAATTGTAGCGGTTTTAATTATGGCAGTTATATTATTTGGTTTTCAAACAGCAATAGGTAACGTACAAACCTTACCAAGTGATTTCTTTGGAGGTAAAACAGTAGGTACTCTTTCCGGTTTTTCTGGTATGGCAGCAAAATTAGCAGTGGCAGGTTTAACGTCGTTAGTTCCTTGGTTGACTAAAGGGGGGAATTATACACCAGTCTTTGTTATTGGGGCTGCTTTGGCATTATTGGCATTAGCAAGTGTTTGGGTATTATGTGGTAAAATAGAACCTTTAAAGCCAAAATTATAAGCATAATATTATAGAATAGTTTAAGTGAATTAGTTTTAAATATAAAAATGAGTAAAATGAGTGAGAATAAAGGAAAAGTAGCTGTAGTAACAGGTGCAACTGGTGGTATTGGATTTGAAGTAGCTAAAAGATTAGGTAAAGACGGGTATACTGTTGTTTTAAACGGTATCGAAGATGAAGCGGGAGCAAAAAGAGTTGAAGAGCTTAAAGCAGAAGGTGTTACTGCTGAATATTATGGGTTTGATGTAACTAAAGAAGAGCCTGTAACTGAAAATATTACTGCCATCGGAAATAAATATGGTAGAATTGATGTTTTGGTAAACAATGCAGGTGGTTTAGGTGGTAGATCTAGATTTGAAGAAATGACAACTGAATTTTACAGATTTGTCATGGCTTTAAACCTTGATTCTGTATTTTTTGCTTCTAGGGCGGCTATCCCTTTCCTTAAAAAAGGAGAGCACCCTTCTATAATTAACTATACATCAAATGCAGGTTGGACAGCAGGTGGTCCAGGAGCAGGTATTTATGGAACGTCTAAAGCAGGTGTTCATGCTATAACTAGAGCGTTAGCTAAAGATTTAGCGGAATACGGAATTAGAGTAAACGCAGTTTCTCCTGGAACTATTGATACTCCTTTCCATGCACAGATTAAAGCAACTAAGCCAGAAGTTTTTGCTTCATGGGCAAATAATATTATGTTAGGAAGATTAGGTCAGCCAGAAGATGTAGCTGGTGTTATTTCTTTCCTAGCAAGTAAAGATGCTTCTTTTATTACTGCTGAAACTATCCAAATTGGTGGTGGTCAAGCTTTAGGAATCTAATATTGAAATCTATTTATAGAAAAGGATAATGAGTAAATTTGAAGGTAAAGTAGCGGTTGTTACAGGAGGTTCTAGAGATATTGGTAGAGCTATATCAATTAAATTAGCAAAAGAAGGTGCTAAGGTAGTGGTCAACTACAATAGTTCTGAAACTGGAGCTAATGAAACGGTTGCTGAAATCAAATCTTTTGGAGGTGAAGCCATTGCTGTTAAAGCTGATGTGTCTAAATTAGAAGACATCAAGAATTTAAAAGCAAAAACAATTGAAGCATTTGGAGAAAACGTACATATTTTAGTTAATAATGCTGGTGGTCTTTTTGCACGTAAAACGTTGCAGGAACTAGATGAATCATTTTATGACTTGCTTATGAATGTTAACTTTAAGTCTACTGTATTTGTAACGCAAGCCTTTGAACCTTTGATGAGTAAAGGATCAGCTATCGTAAACCTTTCTTCGCAAGCAGCAAGAGATGGTGGAGGTGGTGGATCTTCCTTGTACGCTTCTTCTAAAGGAGCTGTTACTACATTTACTAGAGCAATGGCAAAAGAACTAGGTCCTAAAGGAATTAGAGTTAATGCCCTTTGTCCTGGTTTAATAGGTACAAAATTTCATGATGACTTTACTAAAGACGAAATTCGTGTTAAAGTAGCGGCAGGAACACCTTTGAGAAGAGAGGGCTCTGCTGCTGAAGTAGCAGATTTAGTTGCTTATTTAGCTTCTGATGAAGCATCATTTATCTCTGGGAATAATATGGATATAAATGGAGGGTTAGCATTTAGTTAGTCATTACCTTTTTAAAGTCTTAAAGCTACAAGCTTGAAAATTTAATTTCTTGCTTGTAGCTTTTTTTATTACTTAATTTTAGAGGAATCTCTAATAATTAGCTCAGCTTGTAAAATTTGCTTATGAAGTGTTTGTTTCAAATCTGCCGCATCAACATGTTTTAAAAAGGTTTCAGCTGCCAATTTGCCAATTTCAGTACTATGTTGGTTAATACTAGATAAGGTAGGAGTTACCATTCCTGTAAATGGTTCATCGCCAAAGCCAACGAGAGCAATATCATTTGGGATATCAATATTATTTTCTTGTAACACTTGTAAGGCACCTAATGCCGCATAATCACTGGCAACATACACCGCATCGGGTCTGTCTTCTAAATCTAGTAGTTGCTGCATTTTTAGTCGACCATCTTCTGTAGTAAGACTACTTTCTATCAGTAAAGCATCATCTGTAGGTAACTTGTGTTTTTTAATAGCATCAATATAACCTCTAATCCGGTTATTAAAAATTCTAGTATGTCTATAACCTCCAATATGCGCAATTCTCTTACAGCCTTGTTGTGTCAAATGCTCTATGATCATATGGCTACTGTCGTAATCATTAATCCCTATATAGTCTACATTTAAATCATTTTCACCGCGGTCAAATAGTATTAGCGGAATACCTTTTGATTTAATTTTCTCATAATAGTCTAAATTAGTAGTTTCATTGGCCATAGAAGCTATGATGCCATCTACTTGAGTAAAGAGTAAAGTATCAATATTTCTACATTCTTTTTGATACGACTCATTTGATTGTGTTATGATAATATTGTACCCTTTTTTATTAAGTACTTCTTCTATATTTTGAATAACGGAGGAGAAAAAATTGCTGTTGGTCCTAGGAACAACAACACCCACTAAATTACTTTTACCTCGCCTTAAAGCACTTGCAAGATGATTAGGCTGATAGTTTAACTCTTTAGCAACTTTTTTAACAGCCTCTTTCGTTTTTGTACTAATTCTAGAATCATCGTGTAATGCTTTAGAAACCGCTGCAGTAGAAATACTTAATGCATTTGCAATATCTTTTATTGTAGTTTTTTTATTTGCCAAGTTTTTCTATATTTGCTTAATCGATTAAACAAATATATTGTAATTAAATTAGGGAATCAAAACTGCTTTAGTATTTAAGAGGTTTTGATTTTTATTTACAGTGTTGCTTAATCGATTAACTAAAGTGATATTTAATTTAAAACAATACCCAAAAAATGAAAAAAGTTGTAACGTTCGGAGAGATTATGCTTCGTTTAGCTCCAGAAGGATTTTTAAGATTTTCACAAGCTAGTAGTTTTGATGTTGTTTACGGTGGAGGAGAATCTAATGTAGCAGTATCTTTAGCTAACTATGGTGTACCTGTAGATTTCGTAACCCGTTTGCCAAAGAATGATATTGGAGAATGCGCAATGATGGAAATGCGTAAGCGTGGTGTAGGCGTTGATAAAATTGTATGGGGTGGTGATCGTTTAGGAATTTATTTCCTAGAAACGGGAGCAGTATCTCGTGGTAGTAAAGTGGTTTATGACCGTGCACACTCTGCAATTTCTGAAATTAAGCCTGGAATGGTAGATTGGAAAGCTGCTTTTAAAGATGTTGCTTGGTTTCATTGGACAGGTATTACACCAGCTATTTCTCAAGGTGCTGCAGATGCATGTTTAGAAGCTGTTAAAATAGCTAGTGAAATGGGTGTCACTATTTCAACTGATTTAAATTATAGAGCAAAATTATGGACCTACTGTGACGATGCTCATAGAGAAAAAGTAATGACGGAATTAACATCTTACTGTGATGTAGTCTTAGGGAACGAAGAAGATGCAGAAAAGCATTTCGGAATTCACCCTGAAGGTTTAGATGTGCATAAAAATGGTCATGATGTAAAAGCAGAAGCATTTTTATCTGTATGCAAGCAAATGATGGAGAAATTTCCAAGAGCTAAAAAAGTTATCACGACTTTGAGAGGTTCTATTTCTGCTTCTCATAATACTTGGGCAGGTGTTTTATATGACGGTACAAAAATGTACGAAACTCGTCAATACCAAATTACAGATATCGTAGATAGAGTAGGTGGAGGAGATTCTTTCATGGGTGGATTAATTTATGGTCTTTTAAAGTACCCTGAAGATGATCAAAATGCATTAGATTTTGCTGTTGCAGCTTCTTGTTTAAAACATACGATTAAAGGTGATGCTAACTTAGCAACTGTTTCAGAAGTTGAAAAACTTATGGGTGGAGATGCTTCTGGTAGAGTAGCTAGATAATTAACAAAAAGATATAAATGGCTTCTAAATCTATATTAATTATTTGTGGCGGAGGCCCAGCACCGGGAATTAATGCTGTAATAAGCACGGTTGCTAAAATCTTTTTAAAAGATGGATACCGAGTTTTAGGCTTGCACGAAGGCTTCAAAGGAATTTTTTCTGATAAGCCAGAAATTAAGGAGTTCGATTTTGCACACGCAGATCGTATTTTTAGTCGTGGTGGATCAACACTTATAATGAGTAGATTTAAGCCTAGTGATGAGAAAATCAACACAGAACTTTTTATTCAGAATAACGTAAAATTGTTAGTTAGTATAGGCGGTGATGACACCGCCTCTACGGCTAATAGAATTACAACGTATCTTTCTAAAGAAAATATTTCTATAGCCAATATCCATGTGCCTAAAACTATAGATAATGATCTTCCTTTACCTGATAGAAATCCTACTTTTGGTTTTCATTCAGCAAAAGATGAAGGTGTTAGAATAGGAAATACCACGTATGAAGATGCGCGTACCAGTCAGAATTGGTTTGTGATGTCTACCATGGGTAGATCCGCCGGTCATTTGGCTTTTGGTATCGCTACAAGTTGTCATTTTCCAATGATGGTTATCCCTGAAATGTTCAATAATACAGAAATTACCTTTGATAAGGTAGTGCGTTTGATTATTTCATCGATGATTAAAAGAAAAATAGAAAACATTAATTACGGCGTAGCTTTAATTAGTGAAGGTGTTTTTCATATTATGCCAGATTCAGAACTTGAAAATTGTGGTATTAATTTTACTTACGATGATCATGGTCATCCAGAGCTTGGTAATGTAAGTAAATCACATATTTTTAATATGTTAGTTCAGCTTAAATTAAAAGAGCTTGGAATTAGTATCAAAAGTAGACCAGTAGAATTAGGTTATGAACTTCGGTGTTGTAGGCCAATTGGTTTTGATTTAACCTTGTGTACCTTATTAGGGTTGGGGGTTAAAAAACTGTATGATGAAGGTATAAGTGGTTGTATAGTTACGGCCAATTCTAAAGGAGAAGTAAGTCCTTTGTATTTAAAAGACTTACAGGATGATGAGGGGAAAATTTCGCCTCGTTTGGTAGATATAAATTCGGAATTTGCAAAGCTATGTTTCCAAAACCTACATTATTTATCAGAGGATGATTTTGATAAGGCTAAAGAGTACGTAGCGCATCCTGAAGAATATTATTTTAATGACATTTTAAAAGAAGCTTAATTATAGTTGATTTTGCTTTAATAATACCCGTTTGGAATCTTAAGGTTATAAAGCGGAATATCTCTAGTAGATCTACTAGATAATTTTTTTGAGAATTTAACTAATAAGAGCGCTGAAACTTTGGTTTCGGCGCTCTTTGCTTAAATAAAATCTAAAAGTTATAGAGGTACGCTAATACCAATACTAATATTTCTTCCAATATTACCTATAGCATCATATTTTAAACGAGATAAATGCGATACATAGTTTTTATTTAGCAGATTATTACCACTAATTCTCAGATCCATTGGACTGTTGAATATGGTTACAGTACCTCCTAATCCAATGCTTAAAAGATTATATCCTTCTGTAGTTGTTTCAAAAAGGCTTATATTATCTTGCTGAAAAACAGATTTTAAGGTGATGAAGGTATAGCCACTAGTGATCCATCCACTACGCTTTGTAAATTCTCCTCTTAGCGTGTTGGTGATACTATTTGCAGGAATTAACGGTAGGTTATCATCATCCTTTAATTTCCCGCGAACGGTTTGAAAGCTACTTTCTAAATGCAACCAATCTAAAGGATGTGGATGAATATGAATTCCTGCTTCTCCACCGTACAAATAGGCATCTTGTTGGTTATATACAAATACTTGATTTCCGTCTATTTCATCACCATTAGGAGCAATGAATATATAGTCATTTATAGTATTATAAAATCCATTTACAAACACTTCAAAATGCTGATTTTTGTATTCTAAAGAAATATCTGTTTGAAAGTTTTGCTCATTTTTTAAATTAGCATTTCCTATTTCGTATCTATTGGTGCCTTCATGTACTCCATTTGAAGTCAATTCAGCAAGGTTTGGGGCTCTAAATCCTGTAGCCAGATTCACTCGCGTAACGAGGTTGTTGGCGAAGTTTACTTTATAGCCTAAAGCTGCGTTAAAACTGCTAAAATCTCTATCTAGAGCGGCGATATATCCTTCTTCTCCTGAAATACCATTGGCATCACCCTTAATGATTCTATGATCATAACGTAAACCTACTTGAATATCATTAAAGTCATTTAAATGTATATGTGAGGTACCAAAAAAGCCAATATCATTTGTTCTCGCATCAGGAACTAAAAGCTCTTCACCAAAATTGCTATTAGTTTGGTGAAGTCCTTGAATACCAACAATAGTTTCTAATGGTCCGTATTTCGGAGTATGATATTGGACATTATAATTAAAAGTATTTAAATTCATATGTAATGCAGCCCCATCTTCGCCTTCTTCAAACTCTTTTCTAATATTAGAGGTATAACCCAAAGTAACGTCCAGACTAGAGGTGTCAAATAGTAAGCTACTTTTAGAACTTAAAATATGGTTATCTATAGTTTGGTTGGGTTCTATGGGTGAGCGGTCGGTACTTTGGTTACCAATTTCTTCTGGAATTCCTAAATTGGAATTATTATAGTTGTAACGTACTTCCGTTTTAAAGTTTGTTGCTTGGTAACCAATACCCGTTTTTAAATCATATTCTTTAAATCTAGAGTTCGTTACACGATCATTACTACCTGTTTTGTAATCGGTATGAGTAGTTAGTGCTCCACGAAGTAAAAATTTAAAATGTTCTGTAGCAGTTTTAATTCCTGCATGTGTATTTATACCTCGTGTATTCGTATAATAATTTAAATTAACATCTCCTTCAGTAGAATTGGGTAGTGAGAATTTTTCAGGATTTAAATACAGTACGCCACCCATGGCATCGGAACCATAGAGTAGGGAAGCAGGGCCTTTAATAACCTCAACACTTTCAATTCCTGCATCATTAACACCTAAACCATGCTCGTCTCCAAATTGTTGGTTTTCTAAACGTATTCCCTGTGTATATACAAGTACTCTGTTGGCATTCAAACCTCTTATGACAGGTTTACCTATACCAATGCCGGTAGAGACACTTTCTACACCAGCAATACGTGCAATCCCATCGGCTAAGGTTATGGAGCCTTTGTTTTTCAAATCGGCAATATTTGCGTATTCTACTTTCATTACATTTTCACTTTGTAATTTGTGAAAAGGTGTAGAAACAATAATTTCTTCCATTTCAATAGCACTTTCGTTTAATGAAAGATCATAGATTACTTCTATATTATTTACGGAAATAGATTTTGATACCGTTTGATATCCTATATAAGACACTACAATTTTGTAGGTTCCAGAGGGTAAATTTGATATTTTGTATACCCCTCTAGCATCTGTAATAGCACCTTTTTCTAATTGAGGAAAATAGATGGAGACTTGTTCTAAAGGCAGGTGGTTATTTACGTCTGTTATTGTTCCTGTAAGTATGTTTTGTGAATAGACAAAACTGCTTAACATTGCTATAAGCAGTGTGAAATATACTTTATTCATAACTAAATATTAATCTAAATGACACTTTATCTTTTAAGTACGGAGTATGAATGTAGTGGAGGTCCTCTAAGCGTAAAATGAAGTTGTTGAAATTCGCTTAAAAGAAAATAGAATTTTTCATTAAAAAAAATATGATTTACAGGCTCTAAAACTTGAAAACTATAAATTTCTGGTGTGAAATAAGTAGTGATATGGTATTTATGAAATTCACAATCAAATTCAGTTTCATGAATATGTCCTTTAGTTTTTTCTTGGCAAGTTTGTTCATTGTGCTCAAGTACGGCATGAGCTATTTTTGCAATATCAGGAATACCTAAAGCGGCGAGTAGTGAAATTGCAATACAGGAAAGTAGAACTTTGGATAATTTATTCCCCATGATTTGTCAAAGGTAGTAAAAGTGTGTCGCATTAAATTGTTAAGAAAAACACAAGCCTACTTAAATAGGAACCCTAACCCAAGGCGACTCAACATTTTTTTTTCAAAATTCCAGAAAAATTTAAATTGACCAAATAACCATCCAAAGACAACCAATAAAACTTGGTATATGGGAAAAATGATTAAAATGCGTACGGTCCAATAAAGAATTGAAAAGTACCAATCATCTGCAAAATTATCTCGGGTAAATCCAATATAATCTAGGAGTGGTCTTGCAATTTTTAATGCTGAAGATCCTGTAATTGAAAAAACGAGTAGAATCATGATGATTCCAAAGTTAGATTCTATCCCCCAGCGTTCTTTTAATTTTTTCATAGCATTTTTAAATCGCTTGCAAATATAAAATTATATACGGGGATAAAAAGAACCTAAGCGTTGATTATATTTTCTTTGGAAATAAATGAAGTAATTATAGAGCTTGTAGTTTACCTCATAGCCATAATCTGTGAAGGAATTATAGTCAATTCTCATTTCATAGAGATTTGGGTTAAACTGCTGTGGTTGCTGTACTCTTTGGTTCCATGCTAGCACCCAAACCGCATTTCTAGCCTCTAAATAATTTTGAGAATAATACCCTTCTGATCTTGCAATGCTTTGCAACCAAAAATTAAATCCAGGTTCAATAATGATTATTTCATATGCACTTTCTGCATCTGCAATCGTAATAGTATCTCCTTGAGTTTGCTTAAATGCTGCTTTTTCTTTTTCAGAAATGGCATTAATATTTTTGGTACTCGTACAGCCAAATGTTATTAGAGCGATGATTGTCAAGAGAATACTCAAATGTATTATATACTTTTTCATAGTCTTAAGATACAAAAAAAGCTGAATATTAAATATTCAGCTTTTTTTTTAATTGTATTTAAAGATGGTTACTTACCGAAAAGTCCTCCTAGAAGACCTCCGATACCACCTTTCTTACCGCTAGATCCCATAACCATTCCTGCAACGTCATCTAAGATGCTACCATCACCGTCCGCATCAAGCAAGGAAGTAATTAAGCTCTGATTTTCTTGTGGTTGACCGCCAAGCATACCGCCTAATAAAGCGTTCATACCACTGGCATCGTTAACATTGTTTTGAGAAGTTTGTTTCGATAAGAAACCCATTAAAATTGGAGCTGCTATTTTTAAAATATTACCAACAGATCCAGAATCAACACCGGCTTTCTGGCTTATAGCACTTTCAACACTTTCTTGTTTAGAACCTAAAAGGTGACCTAGAATTCCTGCACCATCCTTGGTTACAGCATCATCAACTCCACCACCAAATAAACCACCTAGGTTATCTAGTATGCTTCCATCATGTTTTCCGCCTTGTAATGCACTCATTAATCCTTGTGCACCTTCTGGTGTAGAAACATTCTTTTTCATAGCGCCCAACAGCAATGGCATAGCCATGCTGAGTACACTTGCAGTTTTTCCTTCTGATTCTCCAGTTTGACCTGCAACACCGCTAATTAATTGTTGACCCATTGGGCCACTTAATAAATCTAATAATCCTGACATTTTATAGTTTTGGTTTTTTATTTTCTCTAATTTACAAAAAAGAAGTAAATTCTTTCTAATTTGTTAAGAAAAAGGTTGTTATTTTAACAGTGCGCTAATTTTAGTTGCTAGTTCAACACCAATTCTGTCTTGAGCTTCCTTAGTAGCAGCACCGATATGTGGTGTTAACGAAATATCAGGGTGCATTAGTATTTTTATTTCGGGTTTTGGTTCAGATTCGTATACATCTAAGCCTGCAAAGGCAACTTTACGTGATTCCATCGCATCAATCAAAGCTACTTCATCTAAAGCTCCACCACGCGCGGTGTTGATGATACCAACACCATCTTTCATTAAGCTGAATTCATTCTTGCCAATTACATATGCTGTTTGCTTAGGCACGTGCAAGGTTATAAAATCTGCCGATTTTAAAACGTCTTCTTTACTATTGTTCTTTAAATTGAAAGTTATAGTTTGTTCGTCATAAAATTTTAAAGAAACAGAAGTTTCATCAATTTCAGAATCGTGGTAAAGTACTTTCATACCTACTCCCAGTGCTATCTTTGCAGTAGCTTGTCCTATTTTTCCGAAACCGATAATTCCTAAAGTTTTTCCTCGTAATTCAGACCCGCTTGAATAGTCCTTTTTAAGGTCTTTAAAACGACTATCGCCATCGAGAGGCATATTTCTGTTAGAGTCATATAAAAAGCGAACAGCACCGTATAAGTGAGCAAATACTAGTTCAGCAACAGACTCAGACGATGCTTCAGGAGTATTTATAACATGCACCCCTTTTTCTTTAGCATAAGCAACATCTATATTATCCATTCCAACACCACCACGGCCAACTAACTTTAAACTTGGGCATTGATCAATAATATCTTTTCTAACCTCTGTAGCACTGCGTACAAGTAGTGCTGCAATGTTATGCTTATTTATGTAATCTATAAGTTGATTCTGTGCAACGTTTACCGTTAAAACTTCAAAGCCATTTGATTTCAATGTATCAATTCCAGCTTGAGAAATTCCATCGTTTGCTAATATTCTCATGTTCAAATTTTATAATATTAAAAGATCAAATACCTCGATTTCGAAGTATTTAATCTTTTTATCTATGCTTTTCTTTCCATTTCACTCATTACATCTACCAATACGCCAACACTCTCTAATGTTAGTGCATTATACATAGATGCTCTATAGCCACCTATAGATCTGTGTCCATTAATTCCACTAACACCAGCTTCTTTCCATGCAGCGTCAAAAGCAGGTTTTAACTTTTCATCTGTAATACTGAAAGTTGCATTCATTGTAGATCTATCTTCTACATTTGCATATCCTTTAAATAAAGGATTTAAATCAATTTCAGAATATAATAATTGTGCTTTTTTGTTGTTTATCTCTTCGATTACAGAAACACCACCTATACCTTTTAACCATTCCAGTGTCAGCATAGAGACATAGATAGGGAATACTGCGGGAGTATTAAACATACTTTCTTTTGCAATACTTACTTGGTAATCTAATATCGAAGGAATCTTACGGGATACTTTTCCTAAAATATCTTCCTTGATTACGACTAATTCTGTTCCTGCAGGCCCCATATTTTTTTGAGCACCAGCATAAATTAAATCAAATTGAGAGAAATCTATTTGTTTAGAAAAAATATCAGAACTCATGTCACAAACCAAAGGAACATTTACTTTTGGAAATGTTTTCATTTGAGTTCCGTAAATGGTATTGTTAGAGGTCACGTGCAAGTAATCTAAATCATTAGGAACACCAAATATTTTTGGAATATGGTTATAGTTTTCATTTTTAGAAGAAGCTACCTCAACTACTTCTCCGAAAAATTTAGCTTCTTTAATGGCGTTATTCGCCCAAGTACCTGTATTTAAGTAGCCAGCTTTGGTTTCCAATAAGTTATATGCCACACGTACAAACTCCATACTAGCTCCTCCTTGTAAAAATAAAGCTTTATACCCTTTACCTTCTAAACCTAATAATTCTAGGGCAAGCGATCTAGCATTTTCCATGATATCCACAAACTCTTTACTTCTGTGAGACATCTCTATAAGAGACAATCCTGAACCATTATAGTCTTGAACTGCTTCAGAGGCTTTTAATAACACTTCTTGTGGTAATATACACGGTCCTGCGCTAAAATTATGCTTTTTCATTTGTGTTTTGTTTATTTTGATTTTTGGTCTTGATAGGACCTTGACTAATTATTTAATAAAAATTTTCTTGATAAGAAATTTAAGTTGGCAAAGGTTGTAAAATTTATGCGAATTAAAGCGAATAATCTAAAAATTCTAAGAGTTTCTTAATAAGAAGGCTATAGTATCAACATTATCTGCGTAGTCTGTTAATTTTGGACTTTGAGTGTTTCCAAATTTGATTTCAGAAGTAAAGAGGTTATGAGATACAATACATTGAATTTTTTCTTGATCCACCGTTAGTCTTTCTTTTAAGACTTCTAAATTTTCATATTCTTCATAAAATAGAGAAGCGATAGGAGAGGAATAGCTTTCGTCTTTCTTTAAGATTAAAAATCCGTTTTCTAAGAGTTTAAAATTACTCATTAGGTATACCGCTTTATTATAATCATAATTATTGGCATACTTCACTTGCTCAATAATAGGATGAAAATCATATAAAGATTCAAATAGTACATCGAAATTATAATCTTTAGGAACAAAAAGTTTCGAGACACTTCTGCAACCTAATCCGTAATAAAGAAAAATATCATCACCCAAAGCTTTCAATTGTTCTGGAGACTCCTTTCCTGTTAATAAGGCTACAGAATTTCTGTTTCTACGAATAATATGTGGCTTATCTTTAAAATAATGCTCAAAATAGCGCGCAGTATTATTACTTCCGGTGGCAATGACTGCATCAAAATCAGAAACTTTATTAGTTTCAAAATTAATAAACCCTTTTAATTCTGGAGCCAATGAAATTAATATCTCTGCTACCTGCGGTAGTAAGATGTTATCATTTGAAGAGAGCTTTATTAATGCTTTATTTCCTGTTAGTAAAACACAAAGAACATCATGAAAACCTACTAATGGAATATTTCCGGCTAAAATAAGAGCCACGATTTTAGGAGATTTATTTTCTTGAAAATTATAGTTGATTAACCAAGAATCTAGGTTTGCTGCTGTAAGAGCATCTGCCCAACTTTTGAAGCTAAAAAGTATATTTTCACGAGTAAACCATCCATTTTTATGTTTAGCTAATGCTATTTTGTCCTCTAAAGCGTTAAAAGATTCATTAGAATGTTCAAGCTTACCTTGCAGATTGTTAGTAGAATCGTAAAATTCTCTAAAAAAAGTACCAAGTTTAACAAAAGCTTTAATTCGTTGCGTATGGTCTGTCATTATATTTGTATAGGATTGTATTAGGTTTTACCTTTGTGCAAAAGTATTGATACTGAAATAAATTCAATATAAATACTGGAATTAATTCAGAAAAGAAAAAGAAAATATGGCAATTATAATAACTGATGAGTGTATAAATTGCGGAGCATGCGAACCAGAATGCCCAAATACAGCAATATATGAAGGCGCTGATGAATGGCGTTATAGTGATGGAACCTCTTTAAAAGGTCAGGTGGTTTTACCTAACGGTAAGGAAGTTGACGCAGACGATGTTCAAGAGCCAATAAGTGATGAAGTGTATTACATATCTCCTGATAAATGTACAGAATGTATGGGCTTCCATGAAGAACCACAATGTGCTGCGGTTTGTCCTGTAGATTGTTGTGTCCCAGATGACGCTCATGTGGAGACAGAAGAAGTTTTATTAGAAAAGCAAAAATTTATGCATCCGGAAGCGTAAATGTAGCAGTGTATAATTATTAGAAAAGCCCGAACGACAAATAAGTAGTTCGGGCTTTTTTTTATGCATATAGAATTACTATAATAGGTTAAATAAAAAAAGCTACCCGTTAAGGTAGCTTTTAAGGTTGACTAATTACTAATTAAAACCTATAGTTAATGGATAAGTTTAGCATAGTTCCTAATTGACTAAAATGGTAACCATCATACGTCATTTGTGAGTATCGTTGATTGAATGTAATTAGATTAGAAGGAGAGTTCGTTACTGCTGCGCCATCTAAAACTGCTTGACCCGTAGAAGTTGGATCAGTAAATTTCCATTCAGGTAAGACGTTAAATAAATTATTTATGTTCAATGCCAAGGTTAATTTATCGGTTGCATTAAAATTTATTCCTAAATCGGTTACAATTTTAGTAATGAATTCTGTTCTTAAATCCCATCCGCCATCTTGATTTGCGTCAGCAGGAAGATCAGTGGGATCTATAAATCTTTTTTCTAAATCTTGAAGACCGTCATTTGCGAATGATGTTTTTCCGAAATAGGTATTGTTTAGGGAAAAACCGAATTTACCAATTTCATAATTAGCACCCAAAATCCACTTAGTTTCGGGTCTAGATGTAAAGAATAAAGCTTCTTGCGTATCGTTCACTACAGATTGACCTGAATCAGCAACTAAATCAATATCTTTTACAGCCCCATCTCTCTCATTCTTAATCGTATAATTTCCAGATAAATTTAAATCTAGACTTCCGTTGCCAATTTCAATATTCTTTTTGCTAAGTACCACATCTATACCGGAAGTTTTAGTATCTATTGCATTAGAAAAGAAACTTACATCTGATAAATTATTATCTCTTAAGATATTATCTAAAGCAGTAGTACCTATATTGTTTCCGTCGTCATCAAAAGCTGTTCCTCCTATTTCTGAACCTAAAACAATACGGTCTTTCACGGCAATATTGTAATAATCAACAGTGAAACTAAAATTGTTAGCAAGTTTTCCACCAAAACCAACAGTAAAATTGTTAGAAGTTTCGGCATCTAGTTGAGGAATGCCTAAAAGCTTAGCCTGTGTAGAGACATTATTAATTAGCCCCCCCACTTGAATCCCTTGTCCAGGTACAAAACTATATTGTGCTTTTTGCGTATAGATTTGGTGTAAGGTAGGTGCTCTAAATCCAGAAGAGATGGAAGCTCTAGCGGTAAGTTGATCCGTTAATTTTAAACGAGAACTAAACTTATAGACAAATGTATTTCCAAAATCAGAATAGTTTTCTGTTCTAATGGTACCACTTAGTAAGAAGGCATCAGTTACGTCATAATCTAAAGATAAGTAACCCCCAAAATTGTAACGGTTAAATTTCCCTGAATTTTCAGGACTATTTCCTGCAAATGAATCTGCACCCCCACCATCATAAGAAGCTAACTCTCCCTCAATTACTTCAAAAGTTTCAGCTCTAAATTCGGCTCCAATACCAATACTTACTTTATCGGATAATAATCTAGAAATATCAATATTTCCAACATTATGTGAAAATTTTGTGCCTCCTGGATCAAAAGATTGTTGACTGTTTTCTCTGTATAGTTGAGATCCTTCTGTGATTTCCCCGCCATCTACTGTACCATTACCGTTTGCATCAACCCATGTAGATGGAGAATACACAACGTTTCTATTGTGGGTATCACTTACCGTATAAGTTTGAGAATTACCACCAGTGGTAAAACTTGCATCGATATTCCAATCGTTCTTAATCGTTTTAAAACCAATAGTTCCATTATAATCACTTAATAAACCTTCAAAAGTAGGTACATAGCCATCATAACCATTTTCTGTAGTTGGATTATCTCCAGGAAAGAAATCTGCTAAATAAGGAAACCCAGTATTTTCATCAAGAGTTCTCCAATAAGGTGTTCTGTAATTCGCAAAACTATTTACTTTTTTATAAACGTAAGCTGCATTTGCGTACAACTGAGTATTCTCACTTAAATCATACCCCATATTCATTTCAAACTTAGCGGCAGCAGTTTCAGGAGAACCATTAATATTACCTGCATCTGGATTTCTACCTAAAAATTCTTCAACATCCGATAATGTAAGTAATTCAGCTGCATTAGGATCATAAAAATCAGCAAATTCACCAACAGCATCAACTGTACCAGGTCTATTGGCTTGATTAAGTTTAGATAAATCTATAGTATAGTTGATAAAACCTTTATCCTCATTAATAGTAGAACCATTATTTACCGAAACACCAAACATTTCTCCATCTCCTTCAGTAGTAATTCCTGTTCTAATTGTTGCAGAACCTTCGGTAGGACTATCTTTAAGAATAATGTTCATTACACCAGCAATTGCATCAGAACCATATTGAGCAGATGCCCCATCACGTAAAATTTCCACTCTCTTAATCGCATCTTGAGGAATTGCAGAAATATCAGCTCCTGTTTCACCACGGCCTGGAGAGGTTTGAGTGTATAATAAGGCACTTAAATTCTTACGCTTTCCATTTATTAAGATTAATGTTCTAGATGGGCCCATGTTTCTAATTTCATAAGGATCTAATAAAGAAGTTGCATCATTTACAGGAGTTTGTACCGTATTAAAAGAGGGTATTTTATACTGTAACGCTTTATCAAATGATGCTTGACCGGTAGATGTTAAATCTTTAGCACCGATAACATCAACAGGCAATGCACTATCTACATTACTTCTTGGCGCTGTTCTTGAACCTACAACGACAAATTCATCTAGTTGGTTACCTTCAGATAAGGTTATATTGATGGTTGTTTGTCCTCCAATTTTCTTCTCTTTGGTTTCAAAACCAATGTAGCTAAATACTAAGGTTCCGTCACTAGGAGCTTCGATAGTGTAGTTCCCATCAAAGTCTGTAGTAGTTCCATTCGTAGACCCTTTAACAACAATATTGGCTCCTGCTAGTGGAATACCATCACCGTCTTTCACGGTTCCTTTTACCTCGCTTTGCGAGAAAAGGCTTGTAACACTAAAAATTAGCGTTAGTAATAATAAATTAGTCAATTTCATAAATAGTGATTTTAAAGATTAATTAGTAATTAAGGTATATCTCGGTGTGAGTAAGATATTAAAATGTAATTATGTATAGGAATTTTATGTATTATTAAATAATATAATTCTTACTTTGTTAGAATTTGAAATTTAGCCCAGCTCTCAATGTGGTACCATTGAAACCAAATTGGTTGACCTCCCAAGGGTATTTAAAACGTCCACCTAGGTCAGTAACGACATCACCTTTGGTAGTAATTTCATCAGGGTAAACATTGAATAAATTGTTTGCTCCAATATTGGCACTTATTTTACTTGAGAAGTTGTAATTAAAGATTAGATCCGTGATAATTTTACCAGAGAAAGTTTGGTCTTTATCAAAATCGGTGGCATGTTGCCATGTTACTTCTCCGAAATAAGTATTGTTAAATACAACGGTGAGGTCTTTTATGGTGTAATCTAACCCTAATAAAACCTTAGACTTAGGTCTAGCAGAAATAATTCTAGACTCTTCTTTTCTATTGAATATGTCATAATTGTTTTGTGCTAATAGGGTAGGAGTGTTAATTTCTCCGTCAATTTTAGTTTCATTGAAATTAGCAGAAAGAGTTGTATTTAAATACCCTCCGCCTAAAGAGATATTTTTATAGGAAGCTACTAAATCTACTCCGTTGGTAGTCGTATTAACGGCATTAACAAAAAATTTAAGACTAGTAATGGAGTTATCTATTAATATTTGCTCTACAGGGTTTGTACTTGTATCATCCCCATCAAATCCTATTTCTCCTGTAAAAAGGACTCTGTCGTCCATTTTTACATTGTAATAATCCAATGCTAAAGTGAAATCATTTGTTACTTTATAGGTGAGGCCTGCTGAAATATTTTTAGAGGTCTCTGCAGTTAATTGCGGTACTCCTAAACCATCTCGTATTATTGGGTCCACATTGTTAAATGTTCCTTGATTAGATATGGTATTTCCAGAAACCAATGTTTGTACATTGCTTAAGTATATTTGGTGTAGAGAAGGAGCTCTAAATCCTGTGCTGTAAGACCCCCTGATGGCGCCTTTGCTTTCTGCAAATAAATACCTGGAGCTTACTTTCCAAGAGCTGTTACTGCCAAAATCGCTAAAATCTTCAAATCTGATAGCTCCTCCTATCAAAAAGGCTTCAGTGATATCCCATTCTAAGTCCCCATAAACGCCAAAATTATTTCTATTGGCAATAACGGCGTTAGATGGTTGTAGGCCAGGGAATGATTGTGCTCCTCCTGAAATGTATGATGCCGTCTCTCCTGCCTTAGCAGTAAAGCGTTCTTTTCTAACCTCTGCACCAAAGGCAATATTTAAATCACCAAAACCTCTAGAGAAATCTAAATTGCTTAAGGTATTACTAAAAGTATAGGCGCCGACATCAAATGTAGTTGGGCTATTGGCTCCTAGAGCAGGGTTTAAACTATTACTTACGGTATAATCTACAGCATTTCTACCATAGGTTCCACTTAAATCTACATTAAAGCCTAAAAATTTGGTTTTCACCCCGACTGTAACATTATTGTCCCTGATATCAGTTTCAAAGGAAGGTTGAAAACCATCATAAATCTCGTTTTCATCATGAAGTAGATTAAATGGATCGCCTACCCAATATGGTGCTCTATATAGAGCAAAACTTTTGCCTGTTCTATAAGTAAGACCTCCAAAAGTATAGAACTCTCCAGAATCATTTCCGAAGGGAACGCCTGCGTTGAAAAATACATCAGCATTTTTCATTTCTGGCTGACCGATAGTCATTCCTAAATCAGGATTTTCAACAAGCCAATCTCCCCATGTAGGATCGTTTGCCGCAACTCCAAACAAAGAATCTTCTCCAGGTGTTCCTGCTCTATTGGTTGATTCTTGCTGGTAGTATCCCAAGGTAAAATTTAAATATCCGCCATTATCACCTAAGTTTATAGAAGAATTCAGATCTGCACCAATATTAAAGCCATCTCCTTCTGTGGTTATTCCTGCGTTAACATTTACAGTAGTATACTCTACGTTTTTCTTTAAAACCATATTTATTATACCAGCTATGGCATCAGAACCATATTGAGCAGAGGCTCCGTCCCGTAAAACTTCTACACGTTCTATTGCTGCGGAAGGTATACTTTTTAAATCGACACCAACTTCCCCTTTTCCTGGAGTATCATTTATATAGACCAAAGCACTTTGGTTTTTTCGTTTTCCGTTTACCAATACTAAAGTTCTACTAGGGCCTAATCCTCTTAAATCTGCAGGATCAAAGTGGGCAGTTGCGTCAGAAACTGTTTGGTTTGTAGAGTTAAAAGATGGCACTTTATACGTAAGCATTTTATCTACGGTAGGTTGCCCGGTATTTTTAAGTTCAGATACTCCAATGTTATCTATAGGTACGGCAGATTCAATGGCCGTTCTAGGCTTAGAGCGGTTACCAACCATGATGATCTCATCTAATTGCTCTCCTTGGTTTAAGCTTACGTTGATAGTCTTCCTTCCTGCTATTTTTTGTTCTGTGGTATTGTATCCAATATAGCTAAAAACTAGCGTAGCATTATCACTAACCGTAATCGTATAATTCCCGTCAAAATCTGTTGTTGTGCCATTTGTGGTTCCTTTTTCTATAATATTTGCACCCGCTAAAGGAATACCGTCTTGATCTATAATTTTTCCTGAAACGGAATTTTGAATCTCTAAAAAATTTAAAGAAGTATGAATGTCTTTGGAAGCGCCAACTTGCACTTTTTCAAGAATACTTCGTTCTATCTTTTTTCCATAAACTGCATAGTACTTATTACCAAGATATTCAAAATCAAAACTAGTCTTCTCTTCGAGTTTGGTTAAAATTTTATCTAAACGATTATAATTGTACTCTTCTGGATTTAAGGAAGAGCCAGAAAGTGCATCAGGATTATACGTAAAATAAACTGCATGTTTTTTGCTTACTTCATCTAGAAAAGTGACTAAGGCTACTTTTGCATTTTCACTTTCCGATTTAATAGGTTCATTTGCAGTAACATATTTTATGTGTGCTACTAGAAAAATGAATAGAAGCAGAGTTTTTATTGGAGTTCTCCCGTTCATAATAGTGAATTTAATTATTGATAATTAGTAAGTTGTTGTCTATATGGTTTATTTTAATTCCTGCAGACTTCTCTATAGCTTTAATACAGATGTTTAAATTTCCGTTGGGTATACCGCCTGTAAGCATTATTTTTTTTGATTTTTCATCTTTAAATTCTGTAGTTACTCCGTAAGAGTTTTCTAGGTAATGCATTACCTCAAGTAATGAGATGTTATTAAAAACAAATGTTTCTTCTCTCCAGAAAGAGTAGTCAAGACTAGAGTTGATGATTTCATGCGAGAAAAGATCGCTTTTATTGGAGTAAGTGGCAATCTCACCAGGTTTCATTTTTTTTCGGGACCCATTTTTTAATTCTAGGTGTATGGATCCTTCATCTAGCAATACTTTTGTTTTTTCGTCTCTCGTATTCACATTAAAATGCGTTCCAAAAACTTCTACTTTAAGATCATTAGTGGTTACCCAAAATTTAGCTTTAGTTGAGGGTTTAGAGCTAACCTTAAAATAAGCTTCACCTTCTAGCATAACATTTCTGGGATTATCAATTTCGTATTGTAATTCTGAATTACCATTTAGAACAACAGTGGTGCCGTCAGATAATTTTAAATTAATGGTTTCTCCAAACCCAGTTTTTTGAACTACGTAAGTTTTGTTTTCTTGTAAATTATAAAATACGATAAGGAGCGTTGCTATAAAAAAGCCAACAGCAGCTAAAATGTATTTAGAGGCAGTTGATTTCTTTCTGGGAATATCGATTATGGTATTGTCTGTCTTTATTTTAGACAATACGTCGTTAAGTTTATCTTCGATGAACTCCGGTTTAAGTGTATTGTCCTTAAAATTAATTCCTAAAATAATATCCCGAGCAGTGAATACTGTTTCTGCGTAATCAGAATTAGCATCAATCCATTTATTCCAAAATGTCACATCATTCCTATTTCTTTTGTATACCCAATTTTTAAATGAAGTGTCTTCTAAAAGATTCTCTAGTAGATGTTGTTTGCTCTCTTCCATGCTTTAATTTGTATAACCAATTATGCCGTTATATGTATAAAGAGAGAGTAGGGTGAGTTATATACCCTATAAAATTGAATAAAAATGAATTATTTTTTCAAAATAGCTGAAAGCATATTGTTTTCAATGGTTTTTCTGATTTTTGAAAAAGCTTTTTGAAGCGTATTGAGAACACTTTGATAAGAAATATCCATAGTACTGGCAATTTCAGACATAGATAAAGCTCCGTAATACTTTAAATAAATTACTTCTCTTTCTCTAGGAGCGAGTGTGTTTAAGATTAAAGTAATAGAATTTGTTTGTGCAAAAGAAATCTCTTGATGGATTTTTAGTTCTTCAGGGGAAAAATCGAAATTAGATGAATTTTGAGTATCAGAATTCAAGTCTGTAAAATTACGCTCTTTCTTAAGTGCACAGAATAGCGTTCTTCTAAAAGAGATGAATAGGTAAGCTTTGATGTTTTTGACATCCCCTATCGTATTTCTGTTTTCATGCAAGTAGACGAAAAAGGCTTGAAGGCAATCTTCTGTTACACATGTGTTGCCACAAAGTTTTAGCCCATAATTATATAATGGAGAATAATACTTCTTAAATAGTAAAGAAAAAGCATTCGTGTCCCCTTGTAGAAATAAGGACCATATGATTTCTTCATTATTTAAAGACATAAATTTTATTTGATAGAATTTAAATGTATGACAATAAAGTTAATTAAAGGTTAAATTAATAAAATAATTGAACAATTCTTATTTGTGGGCATATTTTGTTGTTTTTTACGTGTATAATCGCGGTAAAAGTTTAATTATCTTTAGTTTGTTGTCTGGTGTATATATTTAAAGGTAAAGATTATATTTGCATCTTCTTAAAATAGAGAATTGATGAAAGCAGGAATCGTAGGATTGCCAAACGTGGGGAAATCCACACTATTTAATTGTTTGTCGAACGCAAAGGCACAAAGTGCAAATTTTCCATTTTGTACCATAGAACCAAATATAGGAGTGGTAAATGTTCCAGATCCTAGGTTGCAAAAATTAGAAGAGTTAGTAGATCCAGAACGCGTATTGCCTGCTACGGTTGATATTGTAGATATTGCTGGCTTGGTAAAAGGAGCAAGTAAAGGAGAAGGTTTAGGAAATCAGTTTTTAGGAAATATCCGTGAAACAGATGCTATTTTGCATGTGTTGCGTTGTTTTGATAATGATAATATAGTACATGTTGATGGTTCTGTAGATCCTATAAGGGATAAGGAAACTATTGATATGGAGTTGCAGTTAAAGGATTTGGAGACTGTAGATAAGAAACTTGAAAAAGTAAAAAGAGCAGCTAAGACTGGTAATAAAGACGCTCAGAAAGAAGAAGCTGTGTTGTTGGCTATAAAAAAAGGACTTGAGGAGGGTACTTCAGTTAGGGCAATAACAATTTCTAAAGAAGATCATAAAGAATTTGTCCATCCTTTACAGTTTATCACAGATAAGCCAGTGATGTATGTTTGTAATGTAGATGAGGAAAGTGCAGTAGAAGGTAATGCATACGTTGAAAAAGTAAAAGCAGCAGTAGCGCATGAAAATGCAGAAGTTATTTTCTTAGCAGTAGGAACGGAGGCAGATATTACAGAATTAGAAACCTATGAAGAACGTCAAATGTTCTTGGAAGATTTAGGGTTGTCGGAACCTGGGTCCGGTAAATTAATACGTGGAGCCTATAAATTATTGAATTTAGAGACTTATTTTACAGCCGGTGTTAAAGAAGTTCGTGCTTGGACTATTCCTGTAGGGGCTACTGCGCCTCAGGCAGCGGGAGTTATTCATACTGATTTTGAGAAAGGATTTATCCGTGCAGAAGTTATCGCTTATGATGATTATGTGGCTCATGGTAGTGAAGCCAAAGTAAAGGAGGCAGGAAAGATGCGTGTTGAGGGTAAAGAGTATATTGTTAAAGATGGGGATGTGATGCACTTTAGATTTAATGTGTAAAAACTCATTTTTGGGTGTCGTATTTTGTTTACTTAAGTAGCTTTAAAATAGTAGCATCTCTTTTATATTTGTTTAGATGTTTAAGAATTCATCGGCAACGAACTTAGGAATTATATTGGCAATTTTAGGTGTAGTTCTTTTTTCTGCTAAAGCGGTTATTGTAAAACTTGCCTATCAATATAAAATAGACTATTTAACACTATTGCTTTTTAGAATGGTATTTTCTTTTCCATTTTATTTGGTAATAGCACTTTGGAAAAAACCAGCACAACCAGAAATAATCAAGAGAATTGATTGGTTCTGGTTGTTCTTTTTTGGATTTATTGGTTATTATTTAGCTAGTTTATTTGATTTTATGGGACTGCAATATATTAAAGCAGGTTTAGAGCGCATTATACTTTTTGTATATCCAACCATCGTTGTTCTTATATCTTGGCTAGTTTTCAAAAAGAAACTAAATACAAATCAACTTATAGCGCTATTGATCACTTATGCAGGTGTTATTGTTGCCTTTTGGGATGAGATAGGTTTAAAAGGTGAGGATGCAATTTTAGGAGGTTTTTTTGATTTTATTAAGTGCTATTACCTATGCGTCTTACCTTGTGGGTAGTGGGTGGCTAATTCCAAAATTTGGAGCACTTCAATTTACTTCTTATGCCATGATTGTATCAACTATTATTGTGGCGCTCCATTTTTCAATAGAAGGAAATTATGCACTTTTTAAGTACCCTAAAGAAGTATATTATTTAGGACTTCTAATGGCTGTATTTTGCACCTTGATACCTTCGTTTTTAGTTTCAGCTGCAATTGAGAGGCTAGGAGCGTCAACATTTTCTATGTTTGGTAGTTTGGGGCCGGTAGCTACAATTTTGCTAGCATTTGTTTTTTTAGATGAACGGGTTGCTTTCTTGCAAGCAATAGGGATGTGTATAGTTCTTTTTGGTGTAACTTTGGTAGCAGTTCAAAAACGTAAAAAATAAAGTAGTCCAAAATTGTCTACTTTAGAAAACTATGAGGTAAAACCTATAAAAAAATAGTTGAATGATCATGAAATTTTAGAACTATCAGCAAAAAGTATTTTGCTATTGTTGATTACTTTCGTTTCAGGATGTTTCATCTTTCAATTACACTTGTTATATTAGCAACACTTTCGAAGAAATCCCAAACATGTCAGAAAATACACAATACACAGAAGATAATATCCGTTCACTCGATTGGAAAGAGCATATCCGTATGCGTCCTGGTATGTATATTGGAAAGCTAGGAGATGGTTCTTCTGCAGATGATGGTATTTATATTTTACTCAAAGAAGTCGTAGATAATTGTATTGATGAATTTGTAATGGGTTCTGGTAGAACCATTGATATTACTATAAAAGATAATTTAGTATCTGTTCGGGATTACGGTCGTGGTATTCCATTGGGTAAAGTAGTGGATGTTGTATCTAAAATGAATACCGGTGGTAAGTATGATTCTCGAGCATTTAAAAAATCGGTGGGATTAAATGGGGTAGGTACTAAAGCAGTAAATGCGCTTTCTACCTTTTTTAAAGTAGAGTCTTCAAGGGATAGTCAATTAAAGACGGCAGAATTTCATCAAGGAAATTTAGTTCAAGAAGAAGGTCCAAATGACACTTCAAAAAGAAAAGGAACCAAAGTATCTTTTATTCCTGATGAAATCATTTTCAAAAAATATAAGTACAGGAATGAGTATATAGAACGTATGCTTAAAAACTATGTTTATCTAAATCCTGGGTTAACCATAGTTTTTAATGGCGAAAAGTTTCACTCCGAAAATGGGTTGAAAGATCTTTTGGAGGATAATAACAATATGGAAGACATGTTGTATCCTATTATCCATTTAAAAGGCGATGATATAGAAGTAGCTATTACGCACAGTAAAACACAGTATAGTGAGGAGTATCATTCTTTTGTTAACGGACAGCATACAACGCAGGGTGGTACCCACCAATCGGCATTTAGAGAAGCAATTGCCAAGACTATACGTGACTTTTATGGCAAAAGTTATGATGCTTCAGATATCCGTAAGTCTATTGTTTCAGCTATCGCTATTAAAGTAATGGAGCCTGTCTTTGAAAGCCAGACTAAAACTAAATTAGGTTCTACAGATATGGGGGGTGAATTTCCTACCGTAAGAACCTATATAAATGATTTTATAGGAACCAAATTAGATAACTATTTACACAAGAATCCTGATACAGCAGAAAAGTTACAGCGTAAAATCATGCAGGCAGAGAAAGAGCGTAAAGATCTTTCAGGGATTCGAAAATTAGCGAGAGATAGAGCTAAGAAGTCAAATCTGCACAATAAAAAATTACGTGATTGTCGTGTACACTTAGGTGATATTAAAAATACGCGTTATTTAGAAAGTACATTATTTATAACGGAGGGAGATTCGGCATCAGGATCAATAACAAAATCCAGGGATGTAAATACTCAAGCGGTATTTAGTCTTAGAGGTAAGCCTTTGAACTCGTATGGCATGAGTAAAAAAATTGTGTATGAGAATGAAGAGTTCAATTTATTGCAAGCGGCACTAAATATTGAAGATTCGATGGAGGATTTGAGATATAACAAAATTGTAATAGCAACAGATGCCGATGTCGATGGTATGCACATTCGTTTACTGTTGATTACCTTCTTCTTGCAGTTCTTCCCTGAATTGATTAAAGAGAATCATCTTTATATTTTACAGACACCCTTATTTAGAGTCAGAAATAAGAAACAAACATTTTATTGCTACAGTCCGGAAGAGAAAAAAGCAGCAATGGAAGCATTGTCTGGTAAGCCTGAAATTACCCGATTTAAGGGATTAGGTGAAATTTCTCCAGATGAGTTTCAGCACTTCATTGGTGAAGATATTCGTTTAGAACCGGTGATGTTAGATAAGAACATGTCTATAGAGTCTTTGTTAGAGTTTTATATGGGTAAGAATACACCAGACCGACAAAAATTTATTATAGAAAATCTTAAAGTAGAGTTAGACCTTATTGAGGATAACTAATTATAAACCAAAATAATACGATTCTTTCTGCATGGAAGAGAATGAAGAGCTTAACGAAGAACATTTAGAGCCTCAAGATAATCAAGAAAACAGTCAGGATTCCTTAACGAAAGTTACGGGAATGTATAAAGATTGGTTTTTAGACTATGCCTCTTATGTAATTTTAGAGCGTGCAGTACCAGCAATTGAAGATGGTTTTAAGCCAGTTCAAAGGCGTATTATGCATGCCTTAAAAGAATTAGATGATGGCCGTTATAATAAAGTAGCAAATGTAGTAGGGCACACAATGCAGTATCACCCACATGGTGATGCCAGTATTGCAGATGCTATGGTACAAATTGGCCAAAAAGACTTGTTGATAGATACTCAGGGGAACTGGGGTAATATTCTTACAGGGGATAGTGCAGCTGCTTCTCGTTATATTGAAGCGCGACTATCAAAATTTGCATTGGAAGTTGTTTTTAGCCCTAAAATTACTGAATGGCAATCTTCCTATGATGGTCGTAAAAAAGAGCCTACCAATTTACCAGTTAAATTTCCTTTACTCCTAGCTCAAGGAGCAGAAGGTATTGCTGTTGGTTTGTCTACTAAAGTATTGCCGCATAACTTTATTGAACTAATAGATTCCTCTATTAAACATTTAAAAGGTCAGAAATTTACCATCTATCCAGACTTTCCAACATCGGGAATTATAGATGTTAGTAATTATAATGATGGTATTAGAGGAGGTAAGATTAGAGTTAGAGCGAAAATATCCCAATTAGATAAAAGTACACTGGTTATTAATGAGATACCTTATGGTACTAATACTTCTTCTTTAATAGATTCTATCTTAAAAGCCAATGAAAAAGGCAAAATAAAGATTCGCAAAATTGAAGATAATACCGCTGCAGATGTAGAAATTTTAATCCATCTGCCATCTGGCTTGTCTCCAGACAAAACTATTGATGCGTTGTATGCTTTTACAGCATGTGAATCTTCAATATCTCCATTAGGGTGTATTATTGAAGATAATAAACCTTTGTTTATAGGGGTGACAGAAATGTTACAACGTTCTACAGATTATACGGTAGAATTACTTAGGGCAGAGTTAGAGGTGCAATTAAGAGAACTTGAAGAGCAGTGGCATTTTGCATCTTTAGAGCGAATTTTTATTGAAAACCGAATTTACCGCGATATAGAAGAGCAGGAAACTTGGGAAGGTGTTATAAAGGCTATTGATGATGGTTTAAAGCCGTTTACAAAACATTTAAAACGTGCTGTAACCGAAGAAGATATTACGCGTTTGACAGAAATTCGTATAAAACGTATTTCTAAATTTGATATTGATAAGGCACAACAACTTATTGATAGTTTAGAAGAGCGAATTGCAGAAGTAAAAAATAATTTGGAGCATATTATTGATTTTACGATTGATTACTTCAAGAATTTAAAAGCTAAATACGGTAAAGACAGGGAGCGTAAGTCGGAAATTAGAATTTTTGATGATATAGAAGCTACTAAGGTGGTGATTAGAAATACGAAGCTGTATGTTAATCGGGAAGAAGGTTTTATTGGAACGTCCTTGAAGCGTGATGAGTATATGGCTGAATGTAGTGATATTGATGATATCATTGTGATGACTAAAGCGGGGGAGATGATGATTACTAAGGTTGATTCTAAGACTTTCGTGGGTAAAAACATCATTCATGCTGCAATATTTAAGAAAAAAGATAAGCGCACCATTTATAATATGGTGTACAAGGATGGTAAAGGTGGTCCTAGTTATATTAAAAGATTTTATGTAACGGGGGTTACGCGTGATAAAATGTACGATTTAACAAATGGCAGTGCTAATTCTGATGTGTTGTATTTTTCTGAAAATCCTAATGGAGAAGCAGAGGTGATTTCGGTATTATTACGCCAAGCGGGAAGTATTAAGAAAATAAAATGGGATATAGATTTTGCTGATGTACTTATAAAAGGTAGGGCATCGAAAGGAAATATTGTTACGAAGTATCCTGTGAAGCGTATTGAATTGAAAGAGAAAGGTGTTTCTACATTAAAACCACGTAAAATTTGGTTTGATGATGTTGTAAGACGTTTAAATGTTGATGGCAGAGGTGAACTTTTAGGAGAATTTAGGGGGGAGGATAGACTTCTCGTAGTAACTCAAAAAGGATTTGTGAAAACCTTTTTACCGGAAATGACGACCCACTTCGATGAGGATATGATTGTCTTAGAGAAATGGATTCCGAATAAACCTTTATCTTCTATTTATTATGAAGGTGAAAAAGACCGGTATTATATTAAGCGTTTCTTAGTCGAAAATGAAAATAAAGACGAATTGTTTATTTCTGAACACTCAAAATCTGTTTTAGAAATTGTTTCTACAGATTGGCGTCCTGTATTTGAAATTGAGTTTTCAAAACCTAGAGGTAAGGATCAAAAACCAAATCAAACTATTGATGTAGAGGATTTTATAGCAGTTAAGGGGATAAAAGCTTTAGGTAATCAAGTGACTGCAGATAAGATAAAGAATGTAGATGCATTGGAGCCATTAGAGTATATCAGTCCTGAGGTTCCTGAAGAGAAGGAACCTAAAGTGGTTGATGGAAATCCTGAAGAAGGACAAACGGATACGGATGCACAGGAGCCAAAATCTAATGATGATACGGATAAAGAGGGTGATACAAATTCTCAAGCAACCTTATTTTAAAACCGATTATTTTGAAGAAGTTTTTTCAGGAGTTTAAGAGTTTTGCTATTAAAGGCAATTTAATAGATATTGCTGTTGGGGTTATCATAGGAGCCGCTTTTAATAACGTGGTTAATGTGCTGGTGAAAAAGGTTATTATGCCACCGCTTTCATTGTTAACAGAAGGGGTTAATCTTCATGAGAAGAAATATGTTTTAAGGCAGGCTACAGAGGTAAGTGCAGAAGTAGCAATTGGTTACGGTGAGTTGGTAGAAGTTTTAATTGACTTTGTGATTGTTGCATTTACCATTTTTGTTGTGGTGAAAGGATTTAATAGATTTAAAACTAAAGCCCAAGATCCTAAAAATAAAAATGTAGAAACACCTCGGGAAATAGAGCTTTTATCGAATATGGAAAAGCTTATGCAGGAACAAAATGAGCTGCTAAAGAAAAAGTAATTCGGTAAATTAAAATGTTAAACAAAGTGTGCATTCACTAGGAATAGTGGTATTTTTGAAAAATTAAAATTTTTAAATGGAATTAACGAATCCTCTAGTGTACGGTGCGCCGTGCTTTATTATCTTTATTTTATTAGAACTTACGTATAGCAAAAACCATGATGAGCATCATGATTTGTATGATTGGAAAGACCTTTTTGCAAGTGGTTTTATGGGTGTTGGTTCCGCTATTCTGGCGGCACTTCTAAAAGTTGTTTCGGCAATTGTAATTTTTACCTATGTATTTGAACTGTTTAATCCAGAGGTAAATGGTAAAAACATAAATATTCTTGGATATGAGTCATTTGGTTATGTTTGGTATGTGTGGTTGCTTTGTCAATTAGCAGATGATTTTACGTATTACTGGTTTCATAGAGCTAATCATGAAATAAGAATACTGTGGGCGGCTCATATTGTTCACCATTCTTCAGATAACTTTAACTTGGGTACTGCGGTTCGTAATGGTTGGTTTACACTCTTGTATAAGCCATTATTTTATATGTGGATGCCGGCAATTGGTTTTAAGCCAGAAATGGTGGTTTTTTGTTTAGGGATAGAGGCGTTATGGCAGTTTCAGCTTCATACCGTATTACTTCCGAAACTTGGTATTTTTGAAAAATTTATGAATACGCATACAATGCATCAAGTACATCACGCACAGAATGTGGAGTATTTAGATAAAAACCACGGTGGGTTTTTAAATATTTTTGATAGAATGTTTGGTACATGGTTGCCTTTAGATGATGGTATTGACGTTAAATACGGCGTTATTCATGCACCTAGTTCTAACAATCCAATTGTTATTCTTACACATGAGTTTAAGGATATTTGGACAGATATGAAGAAATCTCCAAAATTATGGCATAAGCTTATGTATATATTTGGTCCTCCAGGTTGGAGTCACGATGGAAGCACATTAACAGTTAAGCAGCAACAGCGCTTGTTTAAGGACCATGAGCGTAAAAATCCAGAGGTTGCTTACAGTCGGCCTAATTAAGTAGTTTTAAATATAGAATATAAAAAACTTACACGGTGTCGTGTAAGTTTTTTTTTGTTTAATGATTAATGATTTTTTTTGAATAGCTTATTTTAATTAATCAACTATGCTAACAATTTGATTTTAAGACTTTTATTCATGGAGTTTGTCATGAAAGATGCGTGGATTGCTCTGGCGGATATGAAAATTATAGTTGAATGTCTTCGCAGCTTCAGTTCCCTTTCAAATAATTCAATTTTAAGAGTAGAGGTTCAAAAGTTATTTTCAGTGTTGTAGCTAAAAATTTGAATGTCTCTTTCATTAACAGTTTTTTTTATAAAACACTGTTAATTAATGTTATACAATAAAAATCGGCTTCCGTATCTTACCATTATCAATTGAAAATAGCGGTACAGGCTTTTGGTGGACTGATATTATTTCGGATTCTACGTTCTTTAAACGAAAATCATAGGGTTTAATGTGTTTTTCAGTACCTAGGTAGTGGATTAGTGATTGAAAGCCAAATCTAGCCTTATTTGAGCTAAAAAGCACCTCTAAGCTTTCCCTCGTCGCGTATTAAAGGTAGGGATCATAGTCAAATGTCATTGCCTCCTTCAGGAAATGACGGCAAAAAAAGTATGGATGGTAAAAGCGATTACCAAAACCTATCTTTTGATAATGGATAACGCATATATATTTATTGACGGTTTTAGTGAAAGCCTTACTGAGTTAAATGTGACTGAGCCCTTGGTTAGATCAGCTACAGACTTCATGTATAGATCGTTGATGGTGTATGAATTGGAAACCTTACTTATGGCGCTGTTGTAATTACGCCTAAAGGATTATTACTTAGTTTTTACCGCGGTACCTTTAGATTTCTGGCTTTTGCCCACAATACCATATTCGAATAAATAGGAGTTTTTAGTGGTAGAAAGTATTTTGTAGTGAATGGGAGTTTTATTGTCACTTGGATTTAAAATAAACTCACAATCATTCAGCCACCTAACGGTAGCGGTGTCTACTTTGTTGTCATACCGTTCAATGCTGTAGGTATCAGTTCTTGTAAATGAGCTGACTTTTTTCTCTCCATTTACAGTATATTCAAAAGTGAAGTCGCCTGTTTTAAATGATTTGCAATCGCGTTCTGGCTGGTAGCAAGCGCTCAAAACAATACATAGAACTAGGCCTAATAAAATTCGTGTTCCCATAGGTGCAAATTAAAGAAATTTTGTTGGTATGTACTAGGATAGCTGTGACTTAAAACCTGTGTTAGAGCTGATAGGCTTCAAAACTTCCATCGTCATAAAATAAAATAACTTTTTCAATCACTTTTTTTCCATCTCGTTTTTTTTCAACGAGTTTTTCTTTGAATTCTAAAGGGAGTTGTGGTGGTGTAGCTGGGGCTTGAATTTTTTCAGGAGTGGTCTTTTTGACCTCAGGAATAGGAGTTGGAGGAGGTGTGATTGGGGGAATTGAAGGAGGTGGAAGTTGCTTTTCAGGTTTATGAGGAAATGTGCCTTTTCCATTTAAAAGCCAGTAAAGATTTACTTCAGGATAAGCATTTACAACTTTCATAACAAATTCAAGACTAGGCTTGTTTCGGCCCGAAAGTAAGTGAGATATGCTAGAGCGTTGTACGGAAACTTTGTCCGCAAAAACTGCAGCAGATAAGCTGTAGTATTCAAGTATCTTTTCTAATCTTTTTATGAATTCCTCTGAGTTTACCATTGTAAACAAAAATTATGTGATGTTACAAATGTTACAAAGGTAAACAAATGCTATTTTCACGGGTTTATGAATCTATTTTTTGAATAAACACTTGATATAATGCAATTTAATATGCTGAAATACGGATATATAACGTGTAAACATTGCATTTCGCTATATGACACTCTTTTTTAAATTACAATTGTACTATTTACAGTGCAAATATAGTAAAATACCGTATACAAATGTAAATTATATAGTATACAATTGTAAATTATTAAGGTGTTACTTTTGTATCAAATTAGATGGTAATTTTATGGTAGATTTAAGAACATTACACGGCTCTTTCAAGGAGAAGTCTATTCAAGGAAGGTATGTTACGAATGATATGTTATTTCCTTTTCTAGATGGCTTAAGTGACTTATTTGAAGTTGAAGTAATCGGAGAATCGGTATTGGGCAAGCAGATAAAATCTGTAACTTTTGGAACGGGCAAATTTAAAATTTTGATGTGGTCTCAAATGCATGGAAATGAGTCTACCACCACAAAAGCTGTATTGGACTTTTTTAACCTTATAGACGCTAATTCAGAGATAGCAAAAAACCTTTTGGCATCTTGTACTTTCAAAATCATACCTATTCTCAATCCTGATGGTGCAAATGCTTATACGCGAATTAATGCTAATGAGGTAGATTTAAACAGAGATGCTCAGGATAGATCTCAGCCAGAAAGCAAAGTCCTTAGAAATGCTTATGAATCATTTCAGCCCGACTATTGTTTTAATCTTCATGATCAACGTACCATATTTAATGTTGGAGTAACCTCCAAACCTGCTACAGTTTCATTTTTAGCACCCTCTCATGATGAAGAACGAAGTATATCCGACTCTAGAGGTATAAGCATGCAATTGATAGTGGCAATGAATAAGGAGCTTCAGAAATACATCCCTGGCCAAGTGGGCAGGTATGATGATGGCTTTAATGCCAACTGTGTAGGAGATACGTTTCAAATGCTTAATAGGCCTACTATTTTGTTTGAGTCGGGTCATTATTCTAACGATTATGAAAGGGAGGAAACGAGAAAGTTCATTTTCTGCGCTATTGTTAAAGGGTGTCAGGTTATTGCAAATCAGGATATTGCCTCTTATTCCCAAAAAGAATATTTCGAGATACCAGAAAATGGTAAATTATTTTATGATATTCTTATTAAAAATGCCGATTTTGTAAATAAAAGCTTACAAATAGGAACAGATATTGGTATTTTGTTTAAAGAGACTCTCGATTCTGGTACATTAACATTTATTCCATTTGTTGAAAAAACGGGGAATTTGAGCAATTTTTACGGTCACAAAACCTATAATTGCCTGAATAGTAAAGATATAGATGCTTTAAAAAGGCAAAAAGAAATTTTTGATCTAATTTAAAAAAAATGAATTTTTTTTTTTAATACTACTAAAACATTACGTTTTTGTTAAAATTATATAAGATTTATTGAATTTAATTTCTTTATTCGTTACTTTTGCCTCAAATTATAGTATAGAATGGGAAAAGTTAAGTTAGACGAAATAGATCACCAGATTCTGGATATGTTAATTGACAATACCAGAACTCCTTTTACAGATATCGCAAAGAAACTTTTGATTTCTGCAGGTACAGTTCACGTACGTGTTAAGAAAATGGAAGAAGCAGGTATCATTAAAGGTTCATCATTGACATTAGATTATGTTAAGCTTGGATATGCTTTTATAGCATATGTGGGTATCTTCTTGGAGAAAACGCATCAAACAAAATTTGTATTGGAGCGTTTGAATCAGATACCAAATGTAACGGTGGCACATATTACTACAGGTAAATTCAATATTTTCTGTAAAATTAGAGCTAAAGATACGAATCATGCAAAAAATATCATTTTCAAAATTGATGATATTGATGGTATTAGCCGTACAGAAACGATGATTTCTTTAGAAGAAAGTATTAATGATAAGAAAAGGTTGATGCATACCATTTTTAACGAAATGTAATCACATCAAAATAAATAATCAAACAAAATCCCATTGGAATTATTTTCATTGGGATTTTTTTTAATTTATAGCTATGAAAACATCAGAATTACAGGTAGAAGACTACAATCCATATTACCAAACGTATATAAATGCGTTAGGCGAAGTTTCTCTAAGGGAAGAATTGGCTAATGGATTATTAAAATTTGAAGAATTTGCGAGTAACATATCTCGTGAAAAGCTAAATTATGCATACGCTGAAGGTAAATGGACCTTAGCAGAGGCGCTTTTGCATATTATTGATACCGAACGTGTATTTCAATACAGGGCTTTATGTTTTTCTAGGAATGATAAAGCTTCTTTTCCTGGTTTTGATCAAGATGATTACGTGGCAGCAGCTGATGCAAGTACTAGAACTAAAGAGAGTTTACTAGAAGAGTTTGTAGCTGTTCGTACATCAAGTATAGCTTTATTCAATTCTTTTTCGGAAGCCGACTTGCACAAGCGGGGGGTTGCAAGTGAATCGCCTATGAGTGTTGGCGCAGTTGGTTTTATTTTGTCTGGACATTTAAACCATCATAAAAGAATTATAGAAGAGAGGTACCTTTAATCAAGACCTTCTTCTGATTCATATTCATTTTCAAAAGCGTGCTCCTGAATTTCAGTTTCAGAATCATCAATAGTTTCATTTTTTGGTTCAACCGATAATTCCTTTTCAATGGTGTCATCAAAGTTGGCAATGAAATTGGAAAGACTTTTACTAATTTTTACTAAATAGATGATGTCTTGAGTTTTTACCTCTACAGCTTCTATTAATTCGCCCTGCATGTTTTTGAATCCTATAATGTCAGAATCACCGTATCCGTGAGGATAACTTTCAATTAGTAATGCGGCAACTTCATGGTTTAATTTCTTGTAATCTACAATTTTACGTAACATAGTTTGGTTGGTTTTTGATTATATACCTAAACTATACAATTTTATTTCTTGTAGTAACTAAGAGTTGTAGAATACTGTTTTTTAGTAGGTGTAATGCTTAATCTTTGTAGTAAGCAAAAGATTCTTCTAGTAATTCTTGTGCTACTTTTACATCTATTTCTGGTGTTCCAATGGCATTTAGGAGTACAAAATTGATATTCCCATGAGAATTCTTTTTGTCGAACTTTAATAATTTTAAAATAGCCTCAATATCTTCAGTATTAAAGCTTACTTTAGGATAATTACTTAAAAAAGTAGCTTTTATGTCCGCTAATTCCTCTTTGGGTAAACCCGTAAGCTTGTGTGATATGTAGCCTTCTAGAATCATTCCAATAGCAATAGCTTCACCATGTAAAAGTAAATCATATGTAGGGTGATCTAGATAGTAAGATTCTACTGCGTGCCCTAAGGTGTGTCCGTAGTTTAGTATTTTACGGATGTTTTGCTCCGTTGGATCCTGAAGAACAACTTCATTTTTAATGGTTACAGAATGGTATATCAGTTGGTCGATAGCTTCTAAAGAATCTAAAGCTTTTAACTCATTCCAATAGTTTTTATCTTTGATTAAACCGTGTTTAAGCATTTCTGCAAATCCGCTTTGCATTTGACGTTTTTCTAGGGTCCGTAGAAAACTAGAAACAACTAAAACCATTTCTGGTTGATTAATTACGCCCACTTGGTTTTTTAAGGAGCCTAAATCTACACCCGTTTTTCCGCCTACGGAAGCGTCAACCATAGCTAAAAGGGTCGTAGGAACATTAATAAAATCTATACCACGCTTAAATGTTGATGCAACAAATCCTCCAAGATCTGTAACAACACCACCTCCAACATTAATCATTAAGCTTTTTCTATCAGCGTCCAATTCAGAGAGAACTTCCCAAACTTGTGTGCATGTAGCAATATTTTTATTTATTTCACCAGCTTCTATTTCTATTACTTCAAAATCATAATCGCCATGAATTTCAGACATGAAAGGAGCTAAGCAATAATTATGAGTGTTTTCATCCACCAAAATAAAAATCTTTGAGTAATTAGCTTTGCTCAAATGTTCATTTAGTAGTGTGTAAGCATTATCATTGAAATGTACAGCGTAAGAAGATGAAGTTATAGAAGTCATTAGTGTATTTTTTGTTTGGTAACCTAAATATTAAATATCTTTTAGTTCAAATCTACTACTTTAGAAAGGAGTGTAAATTTAAAAGCACTACAAAATAAAGACTATTTTTAGTTCTAAGAATACATTTGGAGTAGTTATATTTGATTCGTTAATAAATTATTAGAAATGAAATCTATTTTTGAGAATACTGCAACAGCTTTTGCATTGAAAACGGACGCAGAGTTAGAACGAGCTTATTTTTTGTTCAAGATGATAGCAAATGAACCTCTTGTTCGTATTGGTACGGCCATGACAAATTTCGCAATTAAAGCTAAATTGCCAGTAGAGGGTTTAATTCGTGCTACCGTTTTTGACCATTTTTGTGGAGGCATAAGTGAAAAGGATTGTTTACCTGTTGTAGATAAATTATTTACAAAAGGCGTGAGTTCTGTCTTGGATTATTCGGTAGAAGGAAAAGATACGGAAGATCCTTTGGATGAAGCTTTAGAAATGATTTTGAAAGTTTTAGATTTTGTAAAAGAAAAAGATGCAATACCGTTTGCAGTTTTTAAACCAACAGGGTACGGTAGATTTTCACTGTTTCAAAAAAAGACAGAAGGAAAACCATTTACGGCAGAAGAGCAAAGTGAATGGGATAGAGTAGTAGCGCGTTTTGAGAAAACCTGTCAAAAAGCTTATGACTTAGATGTTGCTTTGTTGATCGATGGAGAGGAAAGTTGGATGCAAGACGCAGCAGATGAACTTGCCGAAGAAATGATGCGCAAATACAATAAGGAGAAAGTTGTGGTCTATAATACTTTGCAACTATACCGTTGGGATCGTTTAGATTATTTAAAGGCATTGCAACAAAGGGCTGCGCAAGACGGATTCAAAATAGGAATGAAGGTGGTTCGCGGTGCATACATGGAAAAGGAAAATGAAAGAGCCTTAGAAAAAGGCTATCCCTCTCCAATTTGTGGTTCTAAGGCAGCAACCGATACTAATTATGATACTGTTGTGGCATACATGTTAGAAAATTTAGATACCATGTCTATCTATATGGGTACACATAACGAGGAGAGTTGTTATAAGATGATGGATTTAATGAACCATAAAAATCTAAAACCAGATCATACTAGTATTTGGTTTGGACAGTTATATGGTATGAGTGATCATATTTCATTTAATCTTGCCGCAAGTGGCTTTAACGTATCTAAATATTTACCTTTTGGCCCCGTTAGAGACGTTATGCCCTATTTAATACGAAGAGCAGAGGAAAACACCTCGGTAGCGGGGCAAACCAGTCGCGAATTAAATTTACTTAAAATAGAACGTAAACGTAGAAAAATATAAGCACTCGCTTATTTAATTGTTTCTATAACAATTTTAGTGGGGCAATTGGTAACCGTTAATGTTTTCATTGCGCCACTATTTTGTTCATGCTCTATGGTGTAGGTTTTGCAAGGAGTAGATTTTGTATCGCTGTGTTCAAAATCGACTTCACCATCGGTGAAGAAAGATTTTATTTGAATGGAATCTATCTCACCTGCTTGTACCATTCTGGCTACTTCATCTGAATACGAGTATGATTTTGACCGAAGATCTTTAAGAACACGGCAGTTAGGAAAATAGCAAAATTCGGTACCTGTTTCTTTAGCTTTATTTTTAAGAAATATCGTTAAGAATACTAAACCAATAGATAGGCCGAATAAAAAGAAGCCTAATCGTTTTAAAAATGACATATAGTAGAATTAAAAAATAAGAAAATTAATATCGTTGTAAGAAAGGTCAAACCATTCGCCAACAGTTTTATTGGTAAGTATTCCTCGGTAAAAATAGAGTCCGTTTCTCAGACCTTTATCAAATCTAAGCGCGTTTTCTACCCCACCATCTTCTCCAATCTTCAATAAATAAGGCGTAAATATATTACTAATAGATATAGATGCTGTTTTAGGATAACGAGAGGGGATATTTGGTACCGCATAGTGCACTACGCCAAATTTTTCTAGAATAGGTTTATCATGACTGGTAACTTCACTTGTTTCAAAGCAACCACCCATATCAATGCTCACATCAATAATTACAGCCCCTTTTTTCATATTTTCAACCATAGTTTGTGAGACTACAACTGGAGCTCTATCTTTTCCGCGAGTAGCACCAATAGCAACATCACACCGCTTTAAAGCCTTAAGTAAGTTTTTTGGTTGAATGGTAGACGTGTAAACGGTTTGTTTTAAATGTGATTGTATATTTCTAAGTTTGGTAATAGAATTATCAAAGATTTTAACATTTGCGCCCAAGCCAATTGCAGATCGTGCAGCAAATTCTCCAACTGTGCCGGCGCCTATGATAACCACCTCTACGGGAGGAACACCGCTTATGTTACCAAACATAAGTCCGTTGCCATTATTGGTGTTAGACATTATTTCTGATGCGATGAGGACAGATGAAATCCCAGCAATTTCACTTAAAGAACGTACCGCAGGATATTTGCCGTCGTCATCCATGATATACTCAAAAGCAATTGCTGTTAAGCGCTTTTTTGCAAGTGTTTCAAAATACTTTTTAGATTGTGTTTTTATTTGAAGCGCAGAAATTATAGTGGTTTGCGGATTCATTAATTCCAACTCCGCGAGGGTAGGTGGCTCTACTTTTAATAAGATAGAGCAGCCAAATACTTTTTTGGTATCTCTCGTAATTTCGGCACCTGCATTGGTGTATTCTACGTCTGTAAAATTGGCGCCTTCGCCGGCACCTGCTTCTAGTAAAACACGGTGTCCGTTTGCAGTAATAGCATTTACGGCATCAGGAGTTAAGCAAATACGTTTTTCTTGATATTGATTTTCTTTAGGAATTCCAATGAAGAGTTCTCCTTTTTGGCGTAATACTTCAAGGGTTTCTTCTTGTGGAAGTAACTGTTGTTTGCTAAAGGGCGACGTAGGTTTATCCATTTGCTGTAAATATAAAAATTAGTCAATGAAAATTGACAAACTGATACTACTAAAATTATAGTAAAAGCAAATTTACAACTTTTTACCCTTCAGGTCTTGTTCTTTTTGCAAGCGTTCTCGTTCCTTGTATTCTTTAAGTTCTGCATCAATAGCATCTAAATCTATACCATGCACATGTTTATCAAATAACTTAACGCGGATAAAATATACAATGGGTATGATTACCATACAGACACCCAATAAATACAGAAGTTCGTTTTCATCCACTTTTAATGACTCACCATAAATAGAAGAAAATAATTGGAAAGCATACATAGAAATAGGGATTAAAATAGCGGGATACCACCAATTTTTACAAGTTATAAACCAAATTGTCAATAGGTATAATGGTATTATTTTATTCAAATAGTACCAAACAGCAATTTTTATATTACCATAACCATTTTGAGTTATAGAAATCCCCAGAAAATTCCAGGTTTTTACATCTGCAGTTGAAGGTAGGTACTTGTAACTGTAAAAAAATAAGACAGATAAAGAGATGAATAAAGCAATTAAACCTTCAATTATTAATTTTTTTCTAATTTTTTTTTTTTCGTTGCTCATAAATGTCTCTAGTACTATGATAGTACTGTAAACTTTAAATATCTGAAAATATTGTATAAAAAAAGCAACTCAATAAAATTGAGTTGCTTTTTTTAAATAATTTAATTTTTATCCTTGAGGTAGAATTTTTATTTCACTTTTATCTACCGCATTTTCTTCATATAATTTATCGTCATCACTTGAACTTGTAGAAGTACAAGAAGATAATGCGAATAATGCGATTGCTGCGATTGCTAGGAGGGATTTTTTTGTGTTCATCGTTAAATAATTTTAGTTGGTTTTTATTTGATTTTGATACAAACGTAAGAAAATATTTACATTAATTATTTTCTCACAATGTTAAATTAAGCATTTTAACATTAAAAACCTACACATTGTCGATAAAATTTTTTTTTAACAGAATAAACATAATAAAACCGCGGGTTAAGCGTTGCAATTATTTTTTTAAACTGTTCCTAATAATATACTTAAAGGTATTAAGATGGGATTTTAAGGATTCTGGTAGTGGTATCCCGTATAGAAATGTATAGGTGAGTAGCATCCTCAGGAATTAGACTTCCAATTTTATCTGGCCATTCCATAAAAACCCAATGATTAGAGTACAGGTAATCTTCCACGCCAAAATCTAAGGCCTCAGATTCATCATTTAATCTATAAAAATCAAAATGATAGGCTAACGTATTGTTTTGTGCATCATTATATTCATTCACAATTCCAAAAGTAGGACTACTTGCTTCGCCTTGTCCGCCAAGTTCTTTTACAATAGCCTTTATTAAGGTAGTTTTACCAGCTCCCATTTCGCCATGAAAGCATATCTTTTTAGAAGGCGAGTGGTTGATAATTAACTTGGCTATTTCTTTAATTTCCTTTTGCTTATATTCCTTTTCCATATCATATTTTTAGAACATACAATTTTAAGGTATATATTTATGGCAAAAAAGTTCCCTATTGAAAATTCCGCATAAGAAATTATTAAAGCTAAATCTATTTTTAGCCATTTTAGTATTTTGTTTACCGGTTTTGCTGTATGTATACTTATTGTTTCCACAAACTACCATATTCGATTGTTGGTTCTTTTCATTTGAAATAGTTAAGTTTAAGGATGTCCAATCTTTTTTATATTTCTTTTTAGGTAAAATATACTTGGTTTTATTTTTAAGTATCTGGTTTTTTACCATCTCAGATTGGTGGCGGTTTTTCTTGTTTCCAACCATTATTTTAGTTTTTTCTCAGGCATGCACAATTTTTGCTGAAGCCTTTGGTGTTGGAGAAAACTACTTCTCTATTGGCTTAGGTCTTGGAGTTCTCTATATCTTAGTTTTGCATTTATTACACCGTCCTTCAAAGATTTATAGAGCTGATACTATTCATATGTTAACGTTTGATATTATAAAATTAATATCAAGCTATGCTAATGAAAAAAAGCTGGCTAGATTAAAACAAAAAATTATTGCTGAGAAAGAGACAGAAACTTCCATAGGAAATCAAAATGACAGGTTAAATGACAAAATAAGAACTTTACAATCATATGTAACACATAACGGGAAGTTCGTTTATATGTATTTTATTAAGAAATTAGATATTAAAATTGAATGTTTAATTGCTTTTTTATTACTACTAGCTCCAGTTATCTTAAATGCTTACTATTTTTCACCTATAAATGCTAATGGTCTATTTAGAGTAATGGACTTTAGCTACGATACCAAATTTGAAAGTTTAAGGTTATTTTTTTACTATTTCAACATTAAATTTGTTCATATATATATGTTGAGTATTTGGTTTTTTACCACAAGGACCATTTTGAAATATGGAGTTTTTTTTAATATAATTATAGCATTATTTCAAATCCTCCAAATTTTGGATAATACAGCATCTAAAGTTGATGATAGTGAATTACTTAGGGCTTTACCTGTTGTAATTCCAATTTTGTTAATTTTTCTATTACTGCATAAGATCATTAAATATAAGAGTAGGAATGATCTATTAAACGATAAGATAGAACAAGAGATAGAAGAGGTTATAGAAGAGTTAAGTACGATACAAATATTAGAGAATAACGTAGTGAATGAACTGATACTATTAAGGGCAAACAAACATAAATCTACCGAAAAAGACTATTTGGAACAATTGAAAATTATAAAAGCTAAATTGCAAACTAGTAATTTTAATTAATTTTATTATACATAACTCATTTCTGAATTTGAAAATTATACCTAAGAAATTATTAAAGCTGAACTTACTTTTGGCTATTATAGTATTTTGCTTGCCTTTTTTACTATATCTATACTTACTGTTTCCAAGAACTACTACCTTAGATTTTTGGTTTTTCACCTATGAAATCCAAAATTTTAAAAATGCAGAATACCTAACTTATTTTATTTTTGGGAATTTGTATGTAATTGTATTTGTTAGTATTTGGTTTTTAAGCATATCAGATTGGTGGAGGTTTCTATTGTTTCCTTCAATAATTTATACCATATTTCAATTAAATCATGTCATAATACAGGAATTTGAAATTGAACAGAATATTTACGGTGTAGGCTATTTTTTAGGTATTTGCTATAGTCTTTTATTGCACCTTATATATAGAAGGTCTAAAATATTTAAAGTCACGTTTATTCAACTATTGACCTATAATATAGTACAATTATTAAAGACAACATTTAAAGAAAAAGAAATAGTTGAAGCAAAGAGTAGCCTGTTTACTGATAACAGTAGTAAAACAACAACCAAACACGGAAAAACCAAACTTCTTCATCAAATTAAAAAATTAGAATCCCATTTAACTTATACTAATCGGCCATTATTTAAGAAGAAAGATAAAATAGGTGGTAAGGCAGATTATGTTGTGGTTGCTACATTGTTATTAGCTCCAGGCTTACTGTGTATCTATAATTTTATGCCCGATAATCTTGATGGTGTGCTACATATAGGCACGTATCAATATGATTCCGGATTTTCTAACTTGAAACTGTTTGGATATCATCTGTTTACAAAACTATTTTATATCGTTCTCCTAGCTACTTGGTTTTACACTACCCATAATATTATAAAGTGGGGCATATTTATGAACTTAACCGTTATAATTTTTCAATTGTGTACCATTTTAGATGGTTCTAAAACTAATCTAGATGAGCAAGAGCTATTCACCTCTTTACCTATTATGTTGCCAGTACTTCTCTCCTTTATATTGTTAAACCGTATCGTGGTTTATAGATCTAAAAGCCAAGATTTAAATGCCGATATAGAGAGAGAAATACAGAATGTTATTTCTGAATTGAATGTTATAGAGTCAGCTAACGGCTTGTTTTTTCAAAGACTCTTGAAACTCAGAGATTGTAAAGCAATTATGAGCAAGGAAGAGTATATTAGCGCCCTTAATTCACTTCAACATGATCTACAACATAATTTAGTGAGTTAAATAATTTGTTTAAACTGCAACTCTACTTTGAATATATTCCCTAGAAATTTATTACGATTAAATTTAATTATAGCTATAATAGTTTTCGTATTACCAATATTATTTTACACCTATTTATTTGCTCCCAAAACATTATATGCGGACTTCTATTTTTGGACATATAAATTTCAAAGTTATTCGAGTTTTAGTGTATTTACGTATATTTTAGTTCAAAAATTATATGTATTAGTCTTTGTTAGTATATGGTTTATTACAATATCTGACAGGTGGAAATATTCTTTAATAGCGACCATAATAAGTTTGTCTTATTTAATTTCTGATATGTTTTTCAGGGAGTCAGGATACATTTTTGTTTATTTCTTTGGAATGATTTTAGGATTTGCTTATATATTATTTCTTGTATATTTAAGTAGAAAATATCAGTTAAATGCTATTGAAAAAGTTAACGTTTTGGTGTTTGATATATCAAAACTTTTATTATTGAGTTTTAATGAAAAAAGAATTTTCAAAGAAAAGAGTGATATTTTTAACTCTGAAAATTTGAATAATAATTCAGGAACTTCCATTGGTAGGTTGAATTTAAGAATAAAATATTTACAATCTTTTTTAGAGTATAAAAATAAATTTGTTTTAAGTCTCATAGAGCATAAAGAGTCACGTGGTTTGGTAATTACAATTATACTGCTGTTTTCCCCCTCATTATTTTTTATCCATTACCTGATGCCTTCAAATACGTCTATTATTAACATTGGAGAAATTAATATTGATACGGAAGCAACTTCTCTTAAAGTGTTTTTCTATTTTTTTAACAATAAACTTTTCAATTTTATTTTATTATCCATTTGGTTTTTTACAACACGAAATATTTTAAAACATGGCATTTTTTTTAATTTAATTCTTACGGTATTTCAGTTTGTTACCATATTAATTGATACTAATAAAATCGATGAAAATGAACTTTTGACAGCACTTCCCATTATGATTCCAATATTATTAACGTTTCTATTATTACACAAAATCATTAAATATAAGAGTAAGAATGAGATTTTAAATGGAGAGATAGAACAGGAGATTCAGGAGGTGTTAACGGCAATCAATACACTAGAAGAGCATGAAAACAACTTAGTAGCAGAATTAATTTCATTACGAGAGAATCAATCAAATCTTTCTAAAGCAGCGTATCAGCAAGAACTTTTAAGAATTAAAGCTGCTATTGAACGAAAAATAGCTACAGATTAACTTTTAAACATACCAGTAGCCTTAATTCTACGTACATATAATAAAGTATAGAATCCTTACGTATGAATTTATATTTTAAAAAGAAGGTAGCTTTCCAAATTATTGTTACTTTTTTTATTTTATTGCTTTGCATTTTCATGTATGCTTATCTTTTTTTTAAAGATATGGCCGTATGGAAAACACCTTTTTTTGAAATAACGCCCGTTTTTTTCGATACCATAGAATACAGTATTTGGCATTATTTTTCCAAAATTCATCTAGCCCTATTAGCTTCTTTTATTTTTTTGACAACGATTGATAAGTGGAAATACGCCTTGATAGTATTTATTTTTATTGGTTATTATCAAGTTTATGGTGCGTTTAATGTAGTTGGTTACGGTGTAATTCTGTCGGAAATATTACCTTTTGTAGTATTTCCTCTACATTTGATATTGCTTTTTTATATTGATAAAAAAATGAAGAAGTACAGAATAGCAGCTGCAAACATAACACAGATTAATATTTTAAAAGAATTACTTAGTTTACAGGGTTACAAAGCTAAAAATGAGACTATTGAAAGCAAGATTAACAAGGAAGATATAACCTTTAAAACTATTTTTTCTTTAGACCGACGGTTAAAAGAATTGCAGACTTTGTCTCATGACATTACTACTAGGTATACCATATATATGGCTACTGCAAATACGAAAAATGTATTTCTCTTTTTTTTAGTTTTATTGCTGCCGCTACTTACGTTCTCTTATAAATGGGTTCCTGTTACCTTAAATGAAGTTTCTTTAATTAATTTAAAATTAAAAATTCCAGAGGGTGATTTTCAGACCTATGTTTGGCTAATAAGTTTTAAGCTTACCATATTTGTATTGCTTTTTATATGGTTTATAACCTCCAAACAACTTTGGAGATATGCTGTATTAATTCATTTAAGTGTAGTGGCTATTCAGCTTTATCAAGTGATTATAGGTAGTGAAACCATATTTGACGAAGTCGAAATTTTTAAGGCGATACCGGTGATAGTTCCTTTGCTTGTATTGATCTTCTTTTTGGTAAAGTGGATCAATTACAAAACTAGGGCAGAGTATCTTAATGAAGTGGTGAATGAAAAAATGAATGCAATTTTGGAGCTCATTGAAAAAAGTCAGTTGGGGGGAACTAAATTAATCCTCCAATTTCAGGATTTAAAATCCGAAAAGGAATCAATGAAAGAGGAGGATTATTTTGAACGATTAAATGAGCTTAAGAAAGCCATTGAAAGTCAAGGCGTAATTTTATAGATGACATTTAATTCTTGTCTTCCATAGCATTAATTTCGTCAGTTACATCTTTTAAAAGACTACGTAACTCTCTCTCTTGACGCTCTCTAATCTTGCGCTCAATAATTTGCTCAATTTCCGACTGTTTTTCCTTCGGTAATTGGTTAAAATTTAAAGAATTTGCATCAGATTTTAACATCTCTCCTTCGCCGGTTATTAACCAAACTAAGTTTAAATTAGGATAAGTAGCGACTATATTCTCTATAACGTCACTTCCTATTGAGGCATTGTTCTTTAGCATTCTTAACGTGTAACCATTACTTGCACCTATGGAAAGGTCAAATTGTCGGGCACTCATACCTGCATGTTTGATGAACTGCATCAATCGATCTACTGTTTTGAACATAACTATTGTTTTTAGTTGAAACTATAGTAAATATAGGTATTATTCGTTAAACTGTGATGCATTATTCCCCATTTATTAGATGAAATGCACTCTTATCGTGTGTTTTACACAAAACGGTAGGAAATAAGCTGTGAAATTATGTAGACTAGGTTCTATTATAGTCTTTGAAATTTAATAATTAAATATTTTTCACCTTGGTTCTAGGACTACAAAGGGTATAATCATCTCTTCTAAAGAAACACCGCCATGTTGGTATGTATTTCGATAGTAACTTACATAATGATTGTAGTTGTTTGGATAAGCAAAAAAGGAATCGTTTTTTGCGAATATAAAGGAGCTACTCATATTAATGGTGGGCAAAAATATATCACTAGGTTTTGTAGCTTCATACACTTCTTTTTTTTCGTAAGACAAACTACGCCCAGTTTTGTATCTTAAATTTAAACTCGTGTCTTTGTCACCAACTACCTTTGAGGGCTGCTTCACATTTATTGTTCCGTGGTCTGTAGTGATAATCAACTTTTGACCCATAGTTTGTGCTTGTTGAATGATTTCTAGCAGCGGAGAGTTTTTAAACCAGCTCTGCGTTAGTGATCTGTAAGCTTTATCATTAGAGGCAAGTTCCTTAATAACTTCCATCTCTGTTTTAGAATGAGAAAGCATATCAACAAAATTATACACGATGACAGTAAGGTCATTCTTCTTTTGTGATTTGTAGTTTTGTGACAATTGTTTCCCTTGTCTTAAACTACTTATTTTATGATACTCCCAAGTTAAGTCTAAGCCCAATCGCTTTAATTGAGCTCCTAGAAATTCGGCCTCAAACAAATTTTTGCCTCCATCATCAGTATCATTTTTCCACCAATCCGGATATTTCTTCTCCATATCTAAAGGTGTTAGACCAGAGAATATGGCATTTCTGGCATATTGTGTTGCCGTTGGTAGGATACTGAAATAGCTCGTTTCCTTTTTCTTTTTAAAGAAGGGTGTAACAGTATCTTCAAAAGCTAACCACTGATCGTAACGCAAGTTATCTACAACAACTAATAATGTAGGTTGTTCTTTCAATTCTGGTTTTACTAATTCTCTAAACACTGTATGTGATAAAACGGGACCATCTTCATCATGAAACCAGTCTTCATAATTTTTATCAATAAATTTTCCAAAATGGTTATTAGCTTCAGATTTCTGAGACTCCAGTATTTCAAACATGCTAGAATCTTCAATCTCCTCTAAGCGAAGCTCCCAAGTAATCAGTTTTTTATATAAATCGGTCCATTCACTATGGGAATTTACCATAGAGAGATCCATTGCAATTTTCCTGAATTCTTGCTGGTAATTGGCTGTAGTTTTTTCTGATACCAATCTGGAGTTGTCTAAGCTTTTCTTAAGCGATAGTAATATTTGATTAGGATTAACAGGTTTAATAAGGTAATCGGCTATTTTAGAACCAATAGCTTCATCCATAATATATTCTTCTTCACTCTTCGTGATCATTACAACGGGTAGGGTAGCGTCTATATCTTTAAGCTCCGTTAAGGTCTCAAGGCCAGAGATTCCTGGCATGTTTTCATCTAAGAAAACAATATCAAAACGAGTTTTGGCTACTTCTTCAAGAGCTTCTTGTCCGCTTTTACAGGTGACTACTATATAATTTTTACTTTCTAAGAATAGGATGTGAGATTTTAATAAATCTATTTCATCATCTACCCAAAGGATCGTTATTTTATTCATGTATTTTGTATAAATCTATTCAAAGCCTTTTAGACCGTCTAATATTCTGGCTTTTTAATGGTATACTTAAAGATCATTTGTATAACTTTGAAGCTAACAAATCATTTTAATTTGATAAAGTTAAAGAAACTTGAAATTTTTAATGATCCTATTTACGGATTTATTAACATTCCTACGCCTTTAGTTTTTAGTTTGATTGCTGAACCTAGCTTTCAACGCTTACGCAGAATATCTCAAATGGGCATGTCTTATTTGGTATATCCGGGGGCACACCATACGCGTTTTCATCATGCTTTAGGGTGTATGCATCTTATGCAACAAGCAGTGCAGATTCTTCGAATAAAAGACATTGACATTTCTGAAAAAGAAGAGGAAGGCTTGCTTTGTGCTATTTTATTGCATGATATTGGTCACGGCCCTTTTTCACATGCCATGGAACATAGTATTGTTGAAGGGGTGAGTCATGAATATATCTCGCTACAATTCATGGAGTCTTTGAATAAAAAATTTAAAGGTAAACTAACGACAGCTATTGCTATTTTTAAAGGGGAGCATTCTAAGAAATTTTTAAATCAATTGGTTTCTAGTCAGTTAGATATTGATCGATTAGATTATTTAAAACGAGACAGCTTTTACACGGGTGTTGCGGAAGGTAACATTAATTCGGAGCGTTTAATTACCATGTTGAATGTAGTAGATAACGAGCTCGTAGTAGAACGAAAAGGGATTTATTCTGTCGAGAAATTTCTTATGGCTCGGAGGTTTATGTATTGGCAAGTCTATTTACATAAAACAGGTTTGGTGGCAGAACAGCTGCTTATAAGTATTTTAAAAAGAGCAAAGGAGCTGCTAGCAAGAGGAGAGAAGCTAGCGTGTAGTGATGCGCTTATGTTCTTTATGACTAATAAAATAGGTAAGGATGATTTCACCGAATCAAATTTAAATCGTTTTGCTTCACTAGATGACGTGGATATTTTATCTGCAATTAAACAATGGCAGAATTCGTCCGATTTTACGCTTTCTAAACTTTCTGAAATGATTTTAAATAGGGAATTATTGCAGATTAAGATAAAAAATAAGCCTATCAGCCTAAAAAAACTAGCGAAACAACGTGCTGTTTTTATGAAAGAATACCAGTTGAATGAACATGATGTAAATTATTTTGTATACACAGGAATCGTTCAAAATCAGACCTATGATTCTAAAAAACAAAATATTAAAATATTAAATGATAATGGAAAAGTTACTGATGTTGTAAAGGCTTCTGATCAATTAAATTTGAAAACAGTTTCTAAAATTACCACCAAGTATTATATCTGTTATCCTAAACTTACTGTTTAACTATTTTTGTTACTTTTGCCTTTATGAAATTTACAGCTAGTCAAATTGCGGGTATTTTGGAAGGAGAACTGGAAGGTAATCCTGATATCGCGGTTGATAAATTGGCTAAAATAGAAGAAGGAGAACAAGGGTCTCTTACTTTTTTAGCAAATCCGAAATACACACAACATATATATACTACCAAGTCTTCTATAACTATAGTGAATAAAGATTTTGTAGCAGAACATGATTTGTCAACTACACTTATTAAAGTAGATGATGCCTATGAGTCATTTTCGAAATTATTAGAATATTACAATCAAGTAAAAAATAATAAAACAGGGATTGAGAGCCCCTCGTTTATTTCAGCATCTACTACTTACGGTGAAGATTGCTATATAGGTGCCTTTGCCTATATAGGCGAAAATGTGGTGTTAGGCGATAAAGTGAAAATATATCCTAATGTTTATGTGGGAGATAATGTACGCTTAGGAGATAATGTTATTGTTTTTGCGGGTGCTAAAATCTATTCAGAATCTGTAATTGGTAATAACTGTGTGATTCATAGCGGGGTTATTGTTGGTTCAGACGGATTTGGATTTACACCAAATGCGGAGGGCGAATATAAAAAAGTGCCTCAAACAGGTAATGTAATTATTGAAGATAATGTTGATATAGGTGCAGGTACTACCATAGATAGAGCTACCTTAGGGTCTACCATAATTAGAAAAGGCGTAAAATTAGATAACCAAATACAAATTGCTCACAATGTAGAAATTGGAGAGCACACTGTAATTGCTGCGCAAACTGGCGTTGCTGGTTCTACGAAGATAGGTAAACACTGTATGATTGGTGGTCAAGTAGGTATTGTAGGGCATATCACCATAGGAGATAATGTGCGCATACAAGCGCAATCTGGTATAGGAAGAAATATAAAAACTGGAGAAGTGATACAAGGTTCTCCTGCTTTAACATATGGCGATTATAACAAGTCTTATGTACATTTTAAAAATTTACCGAAGATTATTAATAGGATTAACGAAATAGAAAAAAAGATTGGCCGTGAGCAATAAACAACGAACAATTGGCAAAGAAGTTACTTTATCTGGTGTAGGATTACATACAGGAGAGAACGTTACAATGAAATTGGTACCTGCGCCAGAAAATCATGGGTATGCTTTTAAACGAACAGATTTAGAAGGAGAACCTATTATTGAGGCAGATGCAGCTTATGTTGTAAATACTCAGAGAGGGACCAATTTAGAAAAAAGGGGTGTTAAAATTCAAACTTCAGAACATGTTCTTGCAGCATTAGTAGGCTTAGAGATTGATAACGTTTTGATAGAGCTAAATGCTCCAGAACCACCGATAATGGATGGTTCTTCTAAGTTTTTCGTAGAAGCTCTTGAAGAAGCAGGTATTGTTGAGCAAGAATCTGAAAGAGAAATTTACGTAGTTAAAGAAGTGATATCGTACAAAGATGAAGCAACCGGCAGTGAAATTACGGTAATACCTTCAGACGATTATCAGATTACTACTATGGTAGATTTTGGTACTAAAGTATTAGGAACACAGAATGCTACTTTAGATAAGTTGTCAGATTTCAAGGCAGAAATTTCAGAGGCTAGAACGTTTAGTTTTCTACACGAATTGGAAATGCTTTTAGAGCACGGATTAATTAAAGGTGGAGATTTAAACAATGCTATAGTTTACGTAGATAAAGAGATTTCTGAAGAAACGATGAAAAAGCTTGAAAAAGCTTTTAACAAAAAGAAGCTGTCTATTAAACCAAACGGAATTTTAGATAACTTAACATTGCATCATCCTAATGAAGCAGCGCGCCATAAATTGTTAGATGTTATAGGTGATGTAGCTTTGGCGGGTACGCGTATCCGTGGTAAAATTATAGCCAACAAGCCAGGTCATTTTGTAAATACACAATTTGCAAAAAAACTGTCGAAAATTATAAAATTAGAAAAGCGCAATAAAGTTCCTCAATATGATTTGAATCAGCCGCCATTGATGGATATTCATCAAATTATGGAAGTACTTCCTCATAGGCCTCCGTTCTTATTGATTGATAGAATTTTAGAGCTTTCTGATACGCATGTTGTGGGAATGAAAAACGTTACAATGAACGAAAATTTCTTTGTAGGTCATTTTCCAGGTGCACCAGTAATGCCAGGAGTTTTGCAAGTAGAAGCTATGGCGCAGACTGGAGGTATTTTAGTATTAAGTACTGTTCCGGATCCAGAAAATTACTTGACATTTTTCATGAAAATGGATAATGTGAAATTTAAACAAAAAGTACTTCCAGGGGATACATTGACTTTTCACTGTAGCCTTATTACGCCAATAAGAAGAGGTATTTGTCACATGCAAGCGTATGCTTATGCAAATAATAAGCTGGTGTGTGAAGCAGAATTAATGGCGCAAATAGCTAAAAAGAAATAGAATGAATCAACCACTGGCATATATTCATCCAGGAGCTAAAATCGCTAAGAACGTAGTAGTAGAACCTTTTACCACCATTCATAATAATGTTATTATTGGCGATGGTACGTGGATTGGTTCTAACGTAACGATAATGGAAGGCGCACGAATAGGCAAAAATTGTAATATTTTTCCTGGTGCAGTAATTTCAGCACCTCCTCAAGATTTAAAATATCAAGGAGAAGAAACTACGGTTATAATTGGTGACAATACCACAATTAGAGAATGTGCAACCATTCATAAAGGAACTTCAGACCGCATGAAAACGGTAATTGGAAAAAATTGTTTAATCATGGCCTATTGCCATGTTGCCCATGACTGTTTAGTGGGGGATAATTGTATTTTTTCTAATAATTCTACTTTAGCAGGGCATGTTACTATAGGAGATAATGTGATTCTTGCAGGACTAGTTGCAGTGCATCAATTCGTGTCTATAGGACAGCATGCTTTTGTAACTGGTGGATCTTTAGTTCGTAAAGATGTTCCTCCGTATGTAAAAGCCGCGCGTGAGCCACTTTCTTATGTAGGGATCAATTCGGTAGGGCTAAGAAGAAGAGGCTTTACGTCAGAAAAAATTAGAGAAGTACAGAATATTTATAGAATTTTATATCAAAAAAACTATAACAATTCTCAAGCTGTCCAAATTATTGAGGCAGAAATGGAAGCTACTCCTGAGCGTGATGAAATTCTCCAATTTATCAGAGATTCTCAGCGCGGAATAATGAAAGGTTATTTTAGTAATAATTAACCTAACTTTCAATTTATAAAATAACTTTAAAGCTTACTGATGATTTTTAGTTGATTAATTAGAAATCATCAGTAACAAATAGCATTATAATTATGGCGTCAACATCAGATATTAGAAAAGGACTTTGCATTCGTTACAACAACGATATTTTCAAAATTATTGAATTTTTACATGTAAAACCAGGGAAGGGGCCTGCTTTTGTACGTACAAAATTGAAAAGTGTGACCACGGGTAAGGTTTTAGATAATACCTTTTCTGGAGGTAGTAAGATAGAAGATGTTCGTGTGGAAACACGCTCTTATCAATATTTATATCCTGAAGGGCAGACGTATCATTTTATGAATACGCAGGATTATAATCAAATAACCTTAGAAGAAAGTGCATTAGATGCGCCGGGTCTTTTAAAAGAAGGGGAAATAGTTACTATTCTTTTTAATACAGAAGATAGCATGCCTTTGTCTGTAGATATGCCTGCTAGTGTTGTTTTAGAGGTTACGTATACGGAACCAGGTGTAAAAGGAAACACGGCAACCAACGCTACAAAACCTGCAAAAGTAGAGACAGGAGCAGAGGTTAATGTTCCTTTATTTATAAATGAAGGTGATAAAATTAAAGTAGATACTGCTTCGGGTTCTTATATGGAACGCGTAAAAGAATAATTTTTAGAAATCAAGCATAGTTAAATGAAGTTTCCTATTTCTCATAGTTTGCAACAAATTGCGAGTATTATTCAGTCTGAATTTGTTGGCGATGCTGATTTTCAGGTTTTAGGAATGAACGAAATTCATGTGGTAGAACCAGGTGATATTGTTTTTGTAGATCATCCTAAATATTATGATAAGGCTTTAAACTCTAAGGCGACTACTATTTTAATCAATAAAAAAGTGGATTGCCCAGAAGGAAAAGCATTGTTAATTTCTGATGATCCTTTTCGTGATTTTAATAAGCTAACCGCTTTCTTTAAGCCATTTGAGAAATCATCTAAGAATATTTCGCCATCAGCAAAAATAGGTAAGGATACAGTTGTTCAGCCTAATGCCTTTGTGGGTAATAATGTGGTAATCGGAGCTAATTGTACCATTCATTCTAATGTATCTATTTATGACAATTGTGTAATTGGTAATAATGTTACGATCCATGCCGGAACTGTTTTAGGTTCAGATGCATTTTATTATAAAAATAGGCCAGAAGGTTTTGATAAGTTGTTATCAGGTGGCCGAGTGGTGATTGAGGATAATGTTGATATTGGTGCGCTTTGTACGCTAGATAGAGGTGTTACTGGAGATACAACGGTTAAAAAAGGTACTAAGATAGATAACCAGGTGCATGTTGGTCATGATACTATTATAGGAGAGAAATGCCTAATAGCTTCGCAGACGGGAATTGCAGGCTGCGTGATTATAGAAGACGAAGTAACCTTATGGGGGCAAGTTGGAGTGATTAGTGCAATCACTATTGGAAAAAAAGCAGTAGTTTTAGCACAATCAGGAATTTCTAAATCTCTTGAAGGAAACGCCACATACTTTGGTAGTCCGGCGGAAGAAGCTCGTGAAAAAATGAAGCAAATGGCTTGGATTAAGCAAATTCCGCAAATAATAAAAAAATAGAAGCAGAAATAAGCTAGCGAAATACTTTATAAATTGTTTTCAATGGCATATTTTTGCAATGCAATAAATTAATATAGATATAAAATGAGTGTTTTAGTCAATAAAGATTCCAAAATAATTGTACAAGGTTTTACTGGAAGTGAAGGTACCTTTCACGCAGGACAAATGATTGATTACGGTACGAACATCGTTGGTGGTGTTACTCCGGGTAAAGGTGGGCAAGAACATTTAGGGAAGCCAGTTTTTAATACTGTTCATGAAGCTGTTGAAAAAGTTGGAGCAGACACGACTATTATATTTGTTCCGCCAGCATTTGCTGCAGATGCAATTATGGAAGCTGCGAATGCAGGTATTAAAGTTATTATTACCATTACAGAAGGTATTCCTGTTGCAGATATGGTAAAAGCGTCTAACTATATTAAAAATATGGACTGTCGTTTAATCGGCCCTAACTGTCCAGGAGTTATTACTCCAGGTGAGGCTAAGGTTGGTATCATGCCAGGTTTTGTATTTAAAAAAGGCAATGTAGGTATTGTTTCTAAATCAGGAACATTAACATATGAAGCTGCTGATCAAGTAGTACGTCAAGGTTTAGGTATTACAACTGCTATTGGTATTGGTGGTGATCCAATTATTGGAACAACAACTAAAGAAGCTGTTGAAATGTTAATCAACGATCCTGAAACAGAATGTGTAGTAATGATTGGTGAAATTGGAGGTCAATTAGAGCCAGATGCTGCTAAGTGGTATAAAGCTAGTGGAAGTAAAAAACCAGTTGTAGGTTTTATTGCTGGTGAAACTGCTCCTGCAGGTAGAACAATGGGTCATGCTGGTGCAATCGTTGGTGGTAGTGATGATACCGCTCAAGCTAAAAAGCGTATCATGCGTGAGTGTGGTATTCACGTGGTAGATTCTCCTGCGGAGATTGGATTGAAAGTAAAAGAAGTATTGGGATAATTGTTTTACAATTAAATCAAGAACTATATAAAGATTTAAAAATCCCGTTTATGCTGAAATATTTTCAGTTTAAACGGGATTTTAGCTATCTATATATCAAACAAAAGTTATATTTGAATATCAACCGAACAAATTGAACAAAAATGAAGTTATTAGAAGGTAAAAACGTAATTATTACAGGTGCAAGTAGGGGTATAGGTACTGGTATTGCGCAGGTTTTTGCAGACCATGGAGCAAATGTGGCTTTTACATATAGCTCTAGTGAGGCACCAGCGCTAGCATTGGAAAAAGAATTGACGGCTAAGGGAGTTAAAGCAAAAGCATATAAAAGTAATGCAGCAAGCTTTAGTGATTCAGAAGCTCTAGTAGCTCAGGTTTTAGAAGATTTTGATGGTACTATTGATGTGTTGATTAACAATGCAGGAATTACAAAAGATAACCTTCTAATGCGTATGTCTGAGGATGATTTTGATAAAGTAATTGAAATTAACCTAAAATCGGTATTTAACATGACAAAAGCGGTACAACGTACTATGTTAAAGCAGCGTAAAGGATCTATAATTAATATGAGTAGTGTGGTTGGTGTTAAAGGTAATGCGGGTCAGACAAATTACGCAGCTTCAAAAGCCGGAATGATTGGTTTTACTAAATCTATTGCTTTAGAATTAGGTTCTAGGAATATTCGCTGTAATGCAATTGCTCCAGGGTTTATCGAGACAGAGATGACAGATAAACTTGATGAAAAAGTGGTTCAAGGTTGGAGAGACGGTATTCCTTTGAAAAGAGGTGGTAGTCCAGAAGATATTGCCAATGCTTGTTTGTTTTTTGCTTCTGATTTGTCAGGGTATGTAACGGGGCAGGTGTTAAATGTTGATGGTGGAATGCTAACTTAGAAGTAGCGAAAATTATGCAAATTCAGACTATTCTATTAATAATTTTAGCAGCATTTGTTGCTGTAGGAGTAGTCATTTTTCAATATTATTACAAAGTTAAAAAGAGAGGGAAACATACTGTTTTGCTCTCTTTTTTGCGTTTTACGGCGCTATTTTCTCTTTTTATAGTGCTTATAAATCCAAAATTTAAAAAAGTAGACTATACTGTAGCGAAAGCTAATTTAGTAGTGGTTGCAGATAATTCTAGTTCTATGGCAAATAGTTCTGAGCAGTTAAATGATTTTTTAGATAAAATAAAAAACAATAAAGATTTAGCAGAAAAATTTAAAATAGATTATTATCAATTCGGTAGCTCATTAGAAAACTTGGGCACCCTTGATCTTTCTGAAAAAAAGACGGATATCGCAAAAGCCTTAAAAACGGTTGCTACGATTTACAACAATAAGAAAACTGTTGGGGTATTACTTTCAGATGGTAATCAAACCATAGGTCAGGATTATGAATTTTATGGCAATAAGAGTAAGATTCCATTTTATTCGGTAGTTTTTGGAGACACTACGGCCTACGAAGATGTTAAAGTAAGTCAAGTGAACACTAATAAATTTGCCTTTTTAAAAAATAAGTTTCCAATAGAGTCCTATATCTCTTATGACGGGGATAAGACCGTTAACCTTCCTGTTTCTATTGCGGTAGATGGAAAAATTGTTTTTAAGGAACAAGTGAGGTTTTCTAAATTAATCAAATCAAAAAGAGTATATACGTTCGTAACTGCCGACGCTGTGGGTGTCAAAACTATAGTCGTTTCTGTAGGTGGTTTGGATACTGAGAAAAATAAGATCAATAATAGTAAATCTGTGGCTGTTGAAGTTATTGATGAGAAAACCAAAGTCACTATTGTTTCTTCTATAGTGCATCCTGATTTGGGAGCTTTAAAAATGGCGATTAAATCTAATGAGCAACGCCTGGTGACTATTGTGGAACCTAATGTTGATCAGAAAGTATTTGACGATACAGATCTTTTTATATGCTATCAACCCACTAGTAGTTTTAAAGAAGTTTATGCTTTTATTGCGAAAGAAAAACGAAATCATTTTACCATTGTTGGCACTAAAACTGATCTTAATTTTTTAAATCAATCTAACTTAGATTTTACCTTAGAAACAGGGTATCCTGTTGAAGAAGTTATCGGTAAGCTAAATACTTCTTTTTCTAAATATGATATAGCCACCACAGATTTCATTAATTACCCGCCTTTGACGAGTAATTCTGGAGCAATTAGTTTTAAAAGTTCTTATGAGCCCTTAATGCAGATGAATATAAGAGGAGTAGATCTTGCTAATCCGCTTTTTGCTATTTCGGAAAACGAAAAACAGAAGACAGCAGTTTTATTAGGTGAAAACATTTGGAAATGGCGAATGCAAAATTATGTGAACCAAGAGAATTTTGAAGATTTTGATACTTTCATAGGAAAGCTAACACTGTTTTTATCTAGTGACGCAAAAAGAGAGCAACTGTCAATCGATTATAAGTCGGTGTATGAAAATTTAGGCTTAGCAAAAGTAACGGCTACCTATTTTGATGAGACGTACGTGTTTGATCCTAAGGCTAATCTTTATATTGAAATAAATGGAGGGGTGAAAGTACCTATGCTCTTGAAAAATAATTATTTTGAAGCAGATTTAAGTGATTTAAAGGCAGGAACTTATTCTTTTAAAGTGGGTGTGGTTGGGAAGTCGGTTTCTAAATCCGGTAAATTTACTGTGTTAGATTTTGATGTAGAGCAGCAGTTTTTTTCGTCGAATCATACAAAAATGACGAACTTTTCTGAGGCAACAACAGCTTCACTTTTCTATCCAGAACAAATACAGGAATTTATAACGCAGTTAGATTCGGATAAACGCTTTATACCTACTCAAAAGAGCGTTGAAAATGTTGTATCTTTGATAGACTTTAAATTCCTTCTAGGGCTTATTGTTATAGCACTTTCATTAGAATGGATCATCAGAAAATATAACGGATTAATTTAAATTAAATTCAAGTATGGATAAATTGCCAAAAATTGCATTACCTGCAGTCTTCGCATTAGTAGTTTTAATAATATTAATTTCAAAATCTACCGTCACGGTTGACTCTGGTCAGGCGGGTGTGTTGTACAAACAATTTCAAGGTGGTGTGGTTACAGATGAGCCACCATTAGGGGAGGGCTTTCATTTTGTAGCGCCATGGAATAAAGTGTTTATCTACGAGGTAAGGCAACAAGAAGTGTTAGAGAAAATGAATGTTTTATCTAGTAATGGTTTGGATATTAAATTAGAAGCTTCGGCTTGGTTTGAGCCTGTTCGTAGTGAATTAGGGAAGTTGCACCAGGAAAAGGGAGAAGATTATATTCAAAGAGTTTTATTGCCTACTATACGTTCTGCTGCGCGTTCTGTGGTAGGTCGTTACACACCAGAACAATTATATTCTAGTAAGCGTGATGCTATACAACAAGAGATTTTTGATGAGACAAAAAAAATTGTAGAGGGGGAGTATATTCAACTTAATGAAATTTTAGTGCGCGATGTAACGCTGCCGCCAACTATTAAGGAAGCTATTGAACGTAAATTACGCCAGGAGCAAGAGTCTTTAGAATATGAGTTCCGTTTAGTTACCGCTAAGAAGGAAGCTGAAAAAGTAACTATAGAAGCACAAGGTAAGGCAGATGCCAACCGCATATTAAGTGCATCTTTAAATGATCAAATTTTAAAAGATAAAGGTATAGATGCTACATTGGAGCTTTCTAAATCACCAAATACTAAAGTTGTTGTAGTAGGTGGGGGAGAATCTGGATTACCTTTAATTTTAGGGAACAATTAATCTGTTAGTTTTTAAATAAAAACAAGAACAGTTGTTAAAAAAATAGATTTTTGTTTTTTAACACATAAAATAATTTTACTTTTACATCAGAATGAAAAATACAACTACACATCATCATCATTTTTATACTTGCTTTCAAGCGAGGTAGAAATGTATTGTAGTAGTGCAACATATTTTAAACCCGTTTGAGCAATCAAACGGGTTTTATTTTTAAACTTTTTTTTGATTGCCAGACACAAACTAAAAAGAAAATGACAAAAATTAGAATTGCTATTCAAAAATCAGGACGGTTAAATGAAGAATCTATTGAGATTCTTAAAGATTGTGGTATCTCTATTGATAACGGTCGCGATCAATTAAAAGCGTCTTCTCGTAACTTTCCTATGGAAGTGTTTTATTTGAGAAATGGAGATATTCCTCAATACTTAAGAGACGGTGTGGTAGATATCGCTATCATAGGTGAAAATGTGTTGATAGAAAAAGGAGAAGATATTTCTATCGCAGAAAAATTGGGTTTTTCAAAATGTAAAGTGTCTTTAGCAGTGCCAAAGGCTGTAAAGTATACTTCTGTTCAAGATTTTCAAGGCAAACGAATTGCCACATCGTATCCAAATACCGTTAAAAATTATTTAGCAGACAAAGGGGTTTCTGCAGATATTCACATTATTAACGGTTCTGTAGAGATTGCTCCAAATATTGGATTAGCAGATGCTATTTGTGATATCGTATCTAGTGGAAGTACCTTGTTTAAAAACAATTTGAAAGAAGTAGAAGTAATGTTAAAGAGTGAGGCTGTTTTGGCGGTTTCACCAAAAATAACTTCTGAGAGGAGAGATATTCTTGAAAAATTACAATTCAGAATTCAGTCGGTATTACGAGCAAGACAATCTAAATATGTATTGTTGAATGCTCCGAATGATAAATTGCCTATGATTTTGAACTTATTACCAGGAATGCGTAGTCCTACAGTTTTGCCATTAGCAGAGGAAGGCTGGAGTTCTGTACACACGGTAATTAAGAAAGATTCTTTCTGGGAAGTAATAGATGAGTTAAAGCAGGCTGGCGCTGAAGGTATTCTAGTTTGCCCAATTGAGAAAATGGTGCTTTAAAAAAAGCTCATGAAGGCTGATTTTGAATTAAAATTGATTCCCTATGAAGAAATGGAGTCGATTATTCCGCTGGTAATTCAATTAAATTTGGGAAAATTACCAGAAGAAACATTGAAAAGCAGATTAAAAGACATGCTTAAAATGGGAGGATATCAATGCATAGGTGTATATGATAACAACCAATTAATAGCCTGTTGTGGATTTTGGGTGTTAAACAAGCTATATGCAGGGAAACATCTAGAACCGGACAATGTTTTTGTAGAAGCGAACTATCGAAGCGCAGGAGTTGGAGAATTAATGATGAATTGTTTGTTTGATTATGCTAAAAGCATTGATTGTGTTGGTGTAGAAGTGAATTGTTACCGGCACAATGAAAAAGGAAAAAAGTTCTGGGAGCGTCAAGGTTTTGAAGCTTTAGGATATCATATGATTAAGAAATTTGATTAGTATTTGCTATGAATAAAATATATAATCCTGAAAGAGAAGATTGGAAATCAATTCTTAAGCGTCCTACTAAGAGCGTTGCAGATATAGAAAGTACGGTAAATCAGGTTTTTGAAGAACTTCAAGAAAACGGTGATGCTACCATAAAAAAGTATACCGAAAAGTTCGATGGCGTAGCTGTAACAGAGTTATTGGTTACGGATGATGAAATCGTAGAGGCTAATAGTTTGGTAGCTGTAGCGCTTAAAGAGGCTATTCTCTTGGCTAAGGATAACATAGATAAATTTCACGCCGCTCAGAAAACACAAAGTATAGAGGTAGAAACGAGTCCTGGTGTACATTGTTGGCAGGTAAAAAGACCAATAGATAAAGTGGGCTTATATATTCCGGGAGGAACAGCACCTTTATTTTCTACTATTTTAATGTTAGCAGTCCCTGCCAATATCGCTGGATGCTCAGAAATTGTGCTGTGTTCACCACCTAATAAAGAAGGGAAAATTCACCCGGCCATATTGTATACGGCAAACCTTTGTGGTGTCACAAAAATATATAAGGTAGGAGGGATACAGGCTATAGCGGCAATGACCTTTGGAACAGAAACCATTCCGCAAGTGTATAAGATATTTGGACCAGGAAATCAGTACGTTACTGTAGCGAAGCAGATTGCTACAAAGCATGGTGTGGCTATTGATATGCCTGCGGGGCCAAGCGAGCTTTTGGTGGTGGCGGATGATACTGCAAATGCGGCGTTTGTCGCATCAGATTTGCTTAGTCAGGCAGAGCATGGTGTTGATAGTCAGGTGCTATTGGTAACCACCTCTAAAGCAATGCTTGAAGCTGTAGAGGAAGAAGTTGCCTTGCAAATTGAAGATTTACCACGTAAGGATATTGCTCAAAAAGCGATAGATAATAGTAAGTTAATTTATGTTGAGGATGATGCAACGGCACAGGAATTAATTAATGAATATGGTCCAGAACATTATATAGTTTGTGTGGCAGATGAGGGATCTTATTTGAGTGCAATTACAAATGCAGGATCCGTTTTTATTGGAAATTACACCCCTGAAAGTGCCGGAGATTATGCTTCAGGAACTAACCATACCTTGCCAACAAATGGGTATGCAAAGCAGTATAGTGGTGTTAATTTAGATAGTTTCATGAAAAGCATGACTTTTCAGAAGATTTCAAAAGAAGGAATTCAAGAAATTGGTAGTGCAATTGAGCTAATGGCGGAAGCAGAAGGCTTACAAGCACACAAAAATGCTGTTACATTACGACTAAATAGTTTGGACGATGAGTAAGGTTGATATACAAAACCTAGTACGGGAGAATGTAAAGGGGTTAAGTCCGTATTCTTCAGCGCGTGATGAATACGTTTCAGATGGTTCAGATATGGTGTTTTTAGACGCTAACGAGAATCCTTTTGAAAATGGTGTGAATAGGTACCCGGATCCTCAGCAAAGAAGCTTAAAAGAGGTATTGGCATCTCAAAAAGGGGTGCTACCTGCTAATATTCTTTTTGGGAATGGGAGTGACGAAGTTTTAGATCTAATCTTCCGCGCTTTTTGTGAACCAAAAGAAGACAATATTATTACCCTACCGCCAACCTACGGGATGTATAAGGTGTTGTCAGGGATCAATGATATTGAGAATAGAGAAGTTTTGTTAACGGCAGATTTTGAGCCTGATGTCAACCGGATTTTGGAGACGTCTGATGCTAAGTCTAAATTATTATTCCTTTGCTCGCCAAACAATCCTACAGCAAATAGTTTTTCGCGAAACAAGATCACAGAACTATTAGAGAAGTTTGATGGAATAGTCATTATTGATGAAGCGTATATAGATTTTTCAAAAGAAGAATCATGGTTGTCTGAACTACCGAATTATACAAATTTAATACTTACTCAAACACTATCTAAGGCATACGGAATGGCTGGTATTCGATTAGGGGTGTGTTATGCATCTGAAGAGATTATTGCTATTCTAAATAAGATTAAGCCTCCATACAATGTAAATGAACTTACTCAGAAAAGAGCATTAGAGCGTGTTTTGAATGTTGATAAAATAAAATCGGAAATTGCTGACATATTGAAGGAAAGAGCTTTGTTATCTAAAGCATTACTTCAATTAAATTTCGTAACTAAAGTATATGCTACTGATGCTAATTTTGTTTTAGCAAAACTAGATAATGCTACAGAACGATACAATCAGTTATTAGCGAGAGGTGTTGTGGTAAGGAACCGTACAACGCAACCTTTATGTGAAAACACATTACGCTTCACAGTAGGTACTACAGCGGAGAATAAAAAATTAATGCAGGTTTTAAAAGAAATTCAATAAGCATGAAAAAAGTACTTTTTATAGATCGAGATGGTACGATTATTAAAGAAACCGTTGATGAGCAAATCGATGGTTTTGAAAAAATGACCTTTTATCCAAAAGCGTTTACATTTTTGGGTAAAATAGCTAAGGAGTTGGATTATGAATTGGTGATGATCACCAACCAAGACGGACTAGGAACAGACGTTTTTCCAGAAGATACATTTTGGCCTGTGCATAATTTTATCATGAATTCTTTTGAAAATGAGGGGGTTGTATTTGATAAAGTTTTCCTTGACAGAACTTTTCCACATGAAAATGCTAACACGCGTAAACCAGGTACCGGATTGTTGACAGCATATTTCTCTGAAGAATATGATTTAGCAAATTCTTTTGTAATCGGAGATCGGTTAACGGATATGGAATTAGCTAAAAATCTTGGAGCTAAAGGTATTTTTATCAACGATGAAACCAATCTAGGTACTGGTGAAATAACGGTGAAACGAGATGAGTTAGATGCGTATATTGCTACTGAAACCAACGATTGGGAAAAAATCTATGAGTTTTTAAAATTAAAAGATAGGGTTTCTAGTATTAGCCGTAAGACAAATGAAACTGATATTCAAATTAAGGTAAATCTAGATGGCACAGGTAAAAGTAGCATCGCTACAGGCCTTGCCTTTTTTGACCATATGCTAGATCAGCTAGCGCGTCACGGTCAAATGGATTTAGATATTAAAGTAGATGGTGATCTAGAGGTAGATGAACACCATACTATAGAAGATACCGCAATTGCTTTAGGGGAAGTTTTCCATAAGGCATTAGGTACCAAGCTAGGTATTGAGCGTTACGGGTTTTGTTTGCCTATGGATGATTGTTTAGCGCAAGTGGCTATCGATTTTGGTGGTAGAAACTGGCTCGTATGGGAGGCAGATTTTAAGAGAGAAAAAGTAGGAGATATGCCTACGGAAATGTTTCTGCACTTTTTTAAATCATTTAGTGACGGTGCTAAAGCCAATATCAATATAAAAGCAGAAGGTGTTAATGAGCATCACAAGATTGAGGCAATATTTAAAGCTTTTGCTAAGGCAATAAAAATGGCTGTAAAACGCGACGTAGAAAAGATGGTCTTACCGTCTACGAAAGGAATGTTATAAAATAGTTGAATGAAAATAGTAATTATAAATTACGGAGCTGGAAATATTCAAAGCATAAAATTTGCAATTCAACGCCTTGGTTTTGAGGCTGTTTTAACAAATGATGTAGATGAAATTCTAGCAGCCGATAAGGTCATTTTTCCAGGGGTTGGCGAAGCAAGTAGTGCAATGCATAAATTGCGAGCCAGTGGTTTAGATGCCTTGGTTCCAAAATTAAAACAGCCTGTTTTAGGGATTTGTCTAGGAATGCAATTAATGTGTAATTCAACCGAAGAAGGTAGCACAGATGGCTTAGGAATTTTTGATGTGAATGTAGTGAAGTTTTCAAGTCAAGTAAAAGTGCCGCAAATTGGATGGAATCAAATTCAGGATTTAAGGTCAGAATTATTCAATGAGGTTTCGGAAGAAGAGTACATTTATTTGGTACATAGTTATTACGCACCAATTTGTGAAGAGACGATAGCAACATCTGATTATGATGTTATCTATAGCGCGGCATTACAAAAAGACAATTTTTACGGAACCCAGTTTCACCCTGAAAAAAGCAGTAGCGTTGGGGAAAAAATTCTTTTGAATTTTTTAAAAATGTAAGACCATGTCATTCGTAATTTCAACAGATAAAGACAAATTAGATATAAAAAAAATACACCAATACATTAGTGTAGAATCTTATTGGGGTGTAGGTAGAACTATTGAAGAAGTGAAAACTACTATTGATCATTCTTTTTGTTTTGGAATTTATGATAAAAACGGCGAACAAATAGGTTTTTCAAGGGTCGTTACAGATCAAATTTTGTTTGCTTATTTAATGGATGTTATCATTTTTACGAAATACCAAGGTAATGGTTATGGCAAGCACCTTGTAGATTTTATGATGAATCATGAATTAATTAAAAAAGTAAAGACAATTGCTCTCAAAACAAAAGATGCACATAGTTTGTATGAGCGACACGGATTTAAAAAAGTTGGAAATTCTGATTTTTGGATGTCCATTGATAAAATAAAATTATAATGAGAATTATCCCAGCAATAGATATTATAGACGGTAAATGTGTTCGGCTTTCAAAAGGTGATTATGACACTAAGAAAATTTACAATGAAAATCCACTTGAAGTCGCCAAAGATTTTGAGGCGCACGGAATTGAATATTTACATTTAGTAGACTTAGATGGAGCCAAGTCTAAACATATTGTAAATCATAAGGTATTAGAACAAATAGCGTCACAAACCAATTTGAAAATCGATTTTGGTGGTGGTTTAAAGACCGATGAGGATTTGAAAATAGCTTTCAATAGTGGAGCTTCTCAAATTACAGGCGGAAGCATTGCGGTAAAAGATCAGGACACATTTTTAGGTTGGATAGAAACTTACGGAGCTGAAAAAATTATCTTGGGAGCCGATGCTTTGCACGAGAAAGTGGCAGTTTCAGGGTGGCAGGAAGATTCTAAACAAGAACTAATACCGTTTATTCAGGCTTATCAGGATAAGGGAATTGTATTTGTTATCTGTACAGACATAAGTAAAGACGGTATGTTGCAAGGACCTTCGTTTGATTTGTATGAACGTATTTTAAACGAAACAAGTCAAGGAATTGATGGAAGTGGAATTCATTTGATTGCCTCAGGAGGTATTTCTACCTTTGATGAGTTGCCTAAATTAGCGGAACTAGGTTGTGAGGGAACTATCATTGGAAAAGCTATTTACGAGAATAGAATCAGTTTAAAACAATTAGAAGATTACATACTTTCTAAATAAACAATATGCTAACAAAACGAATAATACCTTGTTTAGATATTAAAAACGGACGTACCGTAAAAGGGATCAATTTTGTTGATTTACGTGATGCAGGTGATCCGGTAGAATTGGCTGAAATCTATGCCAATTCAGGAGCAGATGAGTTGGTTTTTCTAGACATTTCAGCTACCGAAGAAAAACGTAAAACACTTGCTGATTTGGTTTATCGGGTAGCGGAAAAAGTAAATATTCCGTTTACCGTAGGTGGCGGTATAGCTTCTATTGAAGATGTAGATATGCTATTGCAAAATGGTGCTGATAAGGTATCTATAAACTCATCAGCTGTTAAAAATCCCCAATTAATAAATGATTTATCGGCAAAATTTGGTTCGCAATGTATCGTTGTTGCTATAGATGCTAAGTTCATTGATGGAGAGTGGATTGTGCATTTGGTAGGAGGAAAAGTGCCTACGGAAATTCGCTTGTTTGATTGGGCTAAGGAAGTAGAGATACGCGGTGCAGGTGAAATTTTGTTTACCTCTATGGATAATGATGGTACAAAAGATGGTTTTGCAAATGAGGCGCTGGCTAGATTATCTACAGAATTAAATATACCCATCATTGCCTCTGGTGGCGCGGGTAATATGCAGCATTTTACAGATACATTTATAGAGGGTAAAGCAGATGCAGCGCTTGCAGCAAGTGTATTTCATTTTAAAGAAATAGAAATTGTAGATTTAAAAAAAGAATTAAAAGATAACGGGATTCCTGTTAGAATATAAAATAGTATGAAAATAGATTTCGATAAAAATTCAGACGGATTAATACCAGCCATAATACAAGATGCTACAACAAAAAATGTGTTAATGCTCGGGTACATGAACCAGGAGGCTTTTGATAAGACTCAGGAAACCAAAAAAGTTACATTTTTTAGCCGTACTAAAAAACGTTTGTGGACCAAAGGAGAAGAAAGTGGTAATTTCTTGAACCTTGTGACAATTAAAAATGATTGTGACAATGATACTTTACTTATTACCGTAAATCCAGTAGGACCTACTTGTCATAAAGGAACAGATACTTGTTGGGAGGAAGAAAACGCGAGTTCTTTTGGTTTCCTAACCAAGCTTGAAGCAATCATAACAGATCGTAAAGACAATCCGGAGAATCAAGATAGCTATGTCGCGTCCCTTTTTAGAAAAGGAATTAATAAAGTAGCGCAAAAAGTAGGAGAAGAAGCGGTAGAAGTGGTTATTGAAGCAAAAGATAATGATGATAAATTATTTTTAGATGAGAGTGCAGATTTACTCTTCCATTACTTAATTCTATTACAGGCAAAGGGATTTACGTTGAAAGATATTGAAGAAGTCTTGAAGAAGAGAAACTAAATAGTAACACTGTTCACTTTATAATGATCCGAAATAACATAATGACATGTTGTTTCGGATCATTTTTTTTTGAAAAAAAAGTCCCCTACGAGAGCCAATACTTCAATTGTAACGTATATGTAAAAGCTAATGAAAAATGAGCGATTTTAAAACCTGTATAAAGCTGTGTAATTACACACAAAGTGTATAAAAATTACACAGTTCTTATTCAGAAAATGCTTGGAAACATCAGTAAACTGGTTTTTATTTAAAATGGTACGCAAGTTGCCCTATCAATTTTAAATTGATACAAAAAAAAAGAGAACGCATATTATGAAAACAGGAACAATTACTTTAAAAGAATTATATTCCACAGTAAACAATAAATTTCTAAGTGGAGACAAGGAGTCTAATCCCATTAATTTATGGGCTATTGCAGTGCTTGTTGGTTCATTTGCTTTAATGATTGGAGCAGGTTATGTTGTTTACTTATTACAGGCAGATTTTGAGCAATTTAATTTTGAAAGATTAAACACAAGTTGGGGCTTTGCATTTTTTGTAGTTGCCGCTTCATTGTTCTTCTTTAAGGTTGCTTTCTTCTTATACAATCTATTTCTTTACTTCAAATATAAGCCTATAGCTTCGGTAAGTGATGAAGAATTGCCAACGTGTACAGTAATTGTACCGGCTTATAATGAAGGAAAGCAAGTATGGGCCACATTAAAGAGTTTGGCAAAAAGTGATTACCCAGAGCATAAATTACAGTTATTAGCTATTGATGATGGTAGTAAAGATGACACTTGGAAATGGATGCAAGAAGCAAAGAGAGTTTTAGGAGACCGAGTAACTATCTTGCAACAACCAAAAAACATGGGGAAACGTCATGCGTTATACCGTGGGTTTAATTTAGGAACTGGTGAAATCTTTATTACCGTAGATAGTGATTCTGTGGTAAATACAGATACCTTGCGTAATTTGGTTAGTCCGTTTATTGTAGATGAAAAATGTGGTGCTGTTGCTGGTAATATTCAAGTATTGAATAATGAAAGAGCTATTTTACCTAAAATGTTAAATGTGAGTTTCGTTATGAGTTTTGAATTCAAACGTTCTGCAGAAAGTAGTTTAGATTCAGTTCTTTGTACGCCAGGTGCATTAGCCGCATACAGAGCAGAGGCAGTTTTTAATTGTCTTCCAGAGTGGATTAATCAAACGTTTATGGGGCAACCTTCAGATATCGGAGAGGATAGAGCCATGACTAATATGATTTTGAAACAAGGATACCATGTTTTATTTCAAAGAAATGCATATGCGTATACTAATGTTCCAGAAAAGTACACTGGGTTATACAAAATGTTTATCAGATGGGGTAGAAGTAATGTTCGCGAGAATATCGCAATGTCTCAATATGTATTTACAAACTTTAGAGAAGGATCTAAATTTGGATCTAGGCTTTTATTTATTAGTCAAGCTTTAAAAATTATAATGACGTACCCATTCTTACTGTTTATGTTATTCTTTATTCTAACGCATCCAATATTGTTTGTAAGCTCTACGTTGTTAAGTATTTTAGTAGTATCTACTTTCCCAGTATTGTTTTATGCAAAACGATACAGTTTATCACAAGCATTTTGGGCATACTCATATAGTATCTTATTTACTTTTGGTTTGTTCTGGATTACCCCTTATGCGATTGCAACAGCAAGTAGAAGAGGTTGGTTGACTAGAGAGATAGCTGCTTAAGTAAAGGACTCTTAAAATATAAAAATCCGCATCATGCTATATGATGCGGATTTTTTCTGTTAAAAAGTGATATAGCATAATGAGAATACAGCAATAAAAACCCATAAACAGAAGGCTAGAAGAACGGGTCTATATCCAGTTTCTTTTAAGTCGCTTACAGAAATACTTGTTCCTACAAGAAAAAGAGTGAGAATCAAAAGTTTCTTAGATAAGGATACTATGGTGTGTGTTGCAACATCCGGTATAAGTTGGTAGCTGTTGATAATAATGGCAAGGATAAACAAAAGAATGAAATAGGGTATTTTTATACGTTCTCCTTTAGTTCTGAAAATAAACATGGATAAAACAGATAGAGGAATAATCCATAATGTTCTTGAAAGTTTAACGGTTGTTGCTACGCGTAAAGCTTCGTCTCCATATCCAAGAGCGGCTCCTACAACAGCGCTAGTGTCATGAATTGCGATAGCGCACCAAAGCCCAAACTGATGTTGATTTAGCTCTAATAAATGTCCTAATTGTGGAAATACAAATAAGGCGATAGCATTTAAAGTGAAAACTACTCCCAAAGCGATACTTATTGTCTTTCCATTAGCACGAATTACAGGAGAGATTGCGGCAATAGCACTTCCTCCGCAAATGGAGGTTCCTGAGGTAATTAAATGCCCAAGTTTTACATCAATCTTTAGGAATTTAGTCAAAAGAAATCCTAAACTAATTGTTAGCACTATAGAAAAAAAAGTAAGTCCTAAACCTTCTTTACTTGTTTCTATAGTGTCTTTTAGAAGCATACCAAAGCCAAGGCCAATAATAGCAAGTTTTAATAATAATTGAATGGCTGTTTGATTGTATTTTTTAAATGGGTTTTCGAAAATTAAAGAGAATAGAAAACCTAAAAATAAAGCAGTTGGACTATTGATAATTCCAAGCAATGCTGTTAAGAGTATGCTTATAAAAACTATAGGAGCTAGAATGGATTTCATATCACTAATTTTATGAGACAAAACTAGTGGTTAATCATAACTATTAAGCAAACTTAATTCCTATGTTAAATAACTAAAAGTTATAGCTGTTTTTTACAAAACGTTCAAAATAATTCATAAGGCTAGATTTGTAACCTGTTCTAGAGACAAAATAAAACCAACGTTCTATTGTAAAGCCTTTAATGTCTATTATTTTTAGTTTATTAGTTATGAGATCCTCTCGTATAGCATGTATAGAGAGCAAGGCATAGGAATCTGAATAATAAAGGTAGTTTTTAATAGCCTCAGTACTATTTAAAGTAACGGCTATTTGTAAAGATTTTATTTGTTGCTGTTGCAAAGCCTCGTAAATTATTTCACGTGTACCAGATCCAGATTCGCGTTCAATAATGGGTAGTTCTTGTAGTTTTTTTAGAGAGATAATTCCCTTGGGGAATTGAGAATTCTTCTCATTGGTGACTAGAACAATCTCATCTTTGATAAATTTTTTAAAATGCAATTTAGGGTTGGTGTTTTTTCCTTCGGTAATACCAAAGTCCAACTGTTGATTTAATATAAGCTCTTCAATGTGGTCAGAATTGTCGCTCTCTATCTCAAAGCTAGTTTTAGGATATTGGGTTCTAAATTGAGCAATGATTTTTGGGATGATGTAACTGGCAAGAGTAGTGCTGGCACCAAATTGAATACGATCAGGGAGCTGATTGTCTTTATGTATAAACTGATTTTCAATTTCCGAATACACCTCTAAGATTCTATTTACATAGATTAAAAAAGATTTTCCATCTTGAGTAAGTTCAATAGAGTTACGCTTTCTAATGAAAAAGGAGGTGTTGTATTCATCCTCTAAATTTCTAATAGCTTTAGAAATCGCGGGTTGAGAAATAAATAGTTGTTCCGCAGCTTTTGTAAAACTAGAATGGTGTGCAACAGATTTAAATATCTTAAGTTTATGATCCATAACATTTGAAAATAGCTTTTCAAAGATACTTTAAACTTTACAGATAGCAGATAGAGAAAGCTATCGTTACTATCTTAGTTTTCGGCTATTACCATTGCTTTAAGGTCTAATTCTGTGATTAATTCTTGTGTATTGGCATGAACCCTTTTGCTGTAAAACCTACCGCGATCCCAGTCTGGAGCATCAACAGCATGTTCCAAGTCACTGATGGTGTGTTCAATTTTTAATTTCAATTCATCATCATTACTGGTCTCTAAATGCTCAGAGATATCTAGATATGCTTCTAATGCCTTTTCAGAGTAATACCGTTGATGGTCAAAATTATTAGAGCCTAGCGCTTTCTTTGTATGATTTAAAGCATAACTAGCTTTCGTATAGATAAGGTCCCATTCTGTGTCATTTGACGTAGCTAAGAAAGAATAGAAGATACTGAAGATGATGAATAATTTGGTCATAGGTTAAGTATTTGTAGGAAATTATTTACAAATAACGTTTATTTTTTTCAAATAGTACCTACCACCATACAATAAATATTTTCTGAATCGTATTATTGGAATCTTTCATCCATAGCATTGGAGCTTGTTTTTGGTTATGTTTTTCTTGAATGTCGATTAAAATTCGCTGTTGAGTTTTCCAAACAACAGCTTCATTAGGGGTAACTATCCATTCTTGTTTAGTTAATAGATAGTAGCTATTTTTTTCAAAATTAGATTTCAGAAAATCATGAAGGTGCAACCAGAAGCCAACAATACAGTTTTCATTCAACATTTTAAATGCTGTTTTTTTAAGATAGGGGTGAAACAGTTGCGCTTTGAAGCAGGCTTTTGATACCATATTAGTTGATTTTAAGCCTTTTGATTCAAAAAATGTCTGGGCTTCTCTGGTTTGTAAAAGCTTAAATTGCTTATCTCTAATCTTTTGTATTTTTTCAAAGAAAGCATCCTTTCGGTTAGGACCAATTAATTGGTGAATTTCTTCCGGTATTGTAGGGTCAATGATGTAAAATTTATAGGTGAGTTCTACATGTGTTAAAGCTTTGTTTTCAGTGTTTTGTATGATAAAGTCTAATTCTCCTAGCGTTCTATTTTCATTGCGTATTGGCTGATTAGAGACTAGTGCTTTGTAGCGGGAAGAATGATGAATTAATTGTTCAAAAATATATTCTATTTGATGTCCTAATCGTATGTTTTCAGGAATTGGTTTCAATGAAAAACCTTCTAAGTTAATAGCAGGAAACTTAAATTGCGGGATATCGTTGAAACTCGCATCCCATAATTCTTCAGTAGCTAAGAAACCTTTTATTTGTGATAAATTCATGAAAGCTAAAGTTACAACAAAGCGTTAAGATTTCTTAAATGGTAGCTTCCTTTTGTTAAAAGTGTTATTTTTATAGTATGGCTATGAATATAAGAAAAGGGTTTCGGTTTGCTACTTATGAAGCGCCGGAACAAACTCCTTTTGAAAAACTTTTTGATATTTTTCAAGAACTAATCACGCATACTTCTGGCGATGTCGATGAAGCCCTAGATTGGTTGCGGGAATTAGATAAGGAGTACGAACTAACCGATGAGAATTATACAATTGATGATTTCATTGAAGACCTGAAATCAAAAGGGTATTTACAAGAAGAGTTTAAAGACGGTGATGGTGATGGTACCGAGGGGGACGAAACCAATAAAGGAGGTGATTTGTCTATTACCGCAAAAATGGAACGCATTATTAGACAACGCGCACTAGACCAAATTTTCGGGAAACTTAAAAGAAATGGCGCAGGTAACCATAAAACTGGAAAATCTGGTCAAGGAGATGAGCATACGGGAGAGCTTAGAGAATATAGGTATGGCGATGGATTAGACCGTATTTCTATGACAGAGAGTATTAAAAATGCACAAATAAGTAGTGGTATTGGAGAGTTTTCTTTGAATGAAGATGATCTCGTAGTAGAAGATACACACTATAAAGCTCAAATGAGTACAGTGTTAATGATAGATATAAGCCATAGTATGATTTTGTATGGTGAAGATCGGATTACTCCTGCGAAAAAAGTGGCTATGGCATTGGCAGAGCTAATTACAACGCGCTATCCTAAAGATACTTTAGATATTTTAGTTTTTGGAAATGATGCTTGGCCTATTCCTATTAAAGATTTGCCCTATCTAAAAGTGGGCCCTTATCATACCAATACGGTGGCAGGATTGCAATTGGCAATGGATATGCTCAGGCGAAAACGAAATACAAATAAGCAAATTTTTATGATCACAGATGGTAAGCCTAGTTGTTTGCGTATGCCAGATGGTAGTTATTATAAGAACAGTGTAGGTTTAGATGATTTTATTGTAGAAAAATGCTATAATATGGCACGCCAAGCAAGAAAGCATCATATTCCCATTACCACTTTTATGATTGCTCAGGACCCTTATTTAATGCAATTTATAAGGCATTTTACGGAAGCAAATAAAGGGAAGGCCTTTTTTACGGGATTAAAGGGCTTAGGTGAAATGATTTTTGAAGATTACGAAGCAAATAGAAAAAAGCGTTTAAAATAATTTAACAATCAATTTTAAACATAAAGATTAAAGAAAAATTGAATTTACATATGAAACTGAATCATAACGAAATAAGTACTTTGGGAGCGCTTAAAGAAGCGGGCTACCAAAGCAAGAGTATAAAAGATGAACTTAGAGATAATTTAAGAATTAAAATTAAAAATGGAGAAGAAACTTTCACAGGAGTTTGGGGATATGAGAATTCTGTAATTCCTGAATTAGAACGTGCAATTTTATCTAGACATAATATTAACTTATTAGGATTAAGAGGGCAGGCAAAAACGAGATTAGCGCGTTTAATGGTGAACCTTTTAGATGAAAATATTCCTGTAGTTGATGGTTCAGAAATCAATGATGACCCCATGCAACCAATGTCTCGGTATGCTATTGAATTGATCAAAGAAAAAGGCGATGCTACACCGATTACTTGGTTACACCGCAGTGAGCGTTTCTCTGAAAAACTAGCAACACCAGATGTTACTGTGGCAGATTTAATCGGTGATGTTGACCCTATTAAAGCAGCAAATTTGAAATTGTCTTATGCAGATGATCGTGTAATTCACTTTGGGATGATACCACGTGCGAATAGGTGTATTTTTGTAATTAATGAATTGCCAGATTTACAAGCTAGGATTCAAGTATCCTTATTTAATATTCTTCAAGAAGGAGATATACAAATTCGTGGTTTTAAATTGCGTTTGCCTCTAGACATTCAGTTTGTATTCACAGCAAACCCAGAAGACTATACCAATAGGGGTAGTATCGTTACGCCTTTAAAAGATAGAATAGGGTCTCAGATTTTAACACATTATCCAGACGATATTGAAACAGCACGTAAAATTACGGAGCAAGAATCCAAATTAGATGCTAGGCAAACAGATGCTGTTTATGTTCCAGATGTAGCAAAAGATTTGCTAGAGCAAATTAGTTTTGAAGCGCGTGAAAGCGAGTATGTAGACGCTAAAAGTGGTGTAAGTGCGCGTACGAGTATCACGGCATTTGAGAATTTGTTAAGTACTGCAGAGCGCAGAGCATTGCTAACGGGTGCAGATCGTACTATGGTGCGTTTAAGTGATTTTCTAGGTATTATCCCTTCAATAACAGGTAAAATAGAATTGGTATATGAAGGAGAGCAGGAGGGTGCAGATGGTGTTGCGGCTATTTTGATTGATGATGCTGTTAAAACGTTATTCCCGAAGTTTTTCCCTGAAATAAATAAATTAGAGAAAAAGGGAGAGGAAACTCCTTATGATGAATTATTGCATTGGTTTTTTCAAGGTGATGGTTTTGAACTTTTAGATGAGTATACAGATGAAGAATATAAAAGAGCTTTAGATGATATTCCCGCATTAAATCAATTGATAAAAGAATATCAACCAGAATATGACAAGAAAGATATATACTTCTTAAAAGAGCTGTTGCTTTGGGGTTTAGTTGCTTATAAAAAGTTGAATAAAAACCGTTTTGAAGAAGGCTATCAATTTAAAGACATGTACAGTAGTTTTTTTAACGATCTGTAAGAAGGTAGTATAACCATTTTTAAAATGAAAAAACCCTTCCCATACAGGAAGGGTTTTCAACTTTCAAAAAAACATAACAATTTGTCTCCCATTTAGTGTACCTGATAGGCAGGTAGATTAAAAATAAAAGAACTTCCTTCAGTGGGTTTGCTTAATACTGTAATCGTGGTATCATGTAAATCCATTATTTTCTTCACAATGGCTAAGCCTAAACCATAGCCTTGTTTTTTGGTGCTTTTATCTACTTGTTTATAGCGGTCAAAAATATAAGGCAATTCATTTACGGGAATTCCAGTACCTGTATCGCTTATATTAATCTCTATATTCTTACCCTTCTTCAATAAAGACAGTGTAACCGTGCCATCATCTTCGGTATATTTTAAAGCATTTTCTATTAAATTTTGCAAGGCTCTTTCTACCAAACTTACATCAGCAAAAACCAAACAATTGTCTTCTGGATTATTCAATTGTAGGCTAATATTTTTCTTATCAGCTAATACCCTAAACTTTGCAATTAAGTCATGAGAAAGTTCGGTTATAGAGAATGGCTCTTTGATAGGAGTAACTTGTTCTGCTTCTAGTTTTGAGTATTCAAAAAGTTGATTGATGAGCTTGGAGAGCTTGTCTATATTATCATGTGTAATCTGCAGGTATTCTTTCTTATCTTTTTCCGATAAGGTTTCATTTTTCATTTGTAAAGTTTCCACGTAGCCTTTTAAAATCGCCAAAGGTGTTCTTAGGTCATGAGATACGTTTGCAATGAGCTCTCTCCTAAGTAAATCAACAGATTTCATCTTATCCATATTATCTACGATAGTATCTGCCATCTCATTAAAAGAATTTGCGAAAATGGCTATATCAGAGTCGTCCGGATTTTCAATACGGGCATCTAAATCTCCTTCTCGGAAACTCCGAACAGTTTTGGTAATGAGTAATAAGTTCTTGGTAAGGAACCAGATACTTAATAAAGCGATCAATGCGGCAAAAAACATGGTTAATAAGGTGGCGCCAAATCCTAGTTTCATAAAATATTGACCAAACAGATTAGCACTTACTGCTTGAAAATCTTTTCCAGCTAATATAATATAGATAAAGCCTTCTCTGCCTTGAATAGTAAAAGGAGCTACGGAAAAAATATTTTGTTCTCCTGTATTTCTAGGGTCATCTCCTAAAACGTATTTTTGACCTTTAGTTTTAATGAAGTAATCAATAGGAGCTGTGTCCACAGATTTTGAAGGTGTGTTTTTGCTATGGTCAAGAACAACAGAGTATAATATGGTGCCGCTATTGTCTAGCAAATAAACCTCGATACTACGGTTAACAGCCATCATATCATGCATCAGGTCTCCAAACAATGCTTTATTGACGCTCCCGTCTTCTAGAAAAGGAGATTCATTTTGAAATTTTTCATTGATTACATGCGTAGCTACATTGGCATTGATGCGTTGTGTAGTTTCTTCATTGTATTTATTCGCTAGGTATGCGGTAATTACAATATAGGATGCCCCCATTAGTACAATAATCAGCACAAAAGCTAACCACAGCTTTTTTATTAGTTTGGGAGTAAGTGTTTTTTCGTTTTTTCTCATGCAAGTATATCTTCATTGAATTTGTAGCCAACACCCCAAGTGGTTAAAATAAAGGTAGGGTTTGCCATATCCCATTCTATTTTAGCTCTTAATCTATTTATATGTGAATTTACAGTATGTTCATATCCTTCAAAATTGTATCCCCAAATCATATTTAATAAATCTGTGCGGGTATAGTTTCTGCCAGGGTTAGAAGCCATCAGTACCAGAAGTTCAAACTCTTTTGGAGACAGCTCAATTTTTTTATCGTTCAGAATAACTTTTCGCTTATCAATATCAATACTCAAGCCTTCTGCTTTAATTGTTGATGTGTCTTTTTTAGGAATTGCACTGGTATCAGCACGGCGTAAGACCGCTTTAACTCGAGCTAAAAGTTCTCGTATGCTAAAAGGCTTTGTGATATAATCGTCTGCTCCAATCTCTAATCCTAGAACGCGATCTATCTCTTCAGATTTAGCGGTTAACATGATGATTGGAGTGTTCTTTTGGCTTCTGATTTTTTTGCAAATCTCTACGCCATCCATTGTAGGGAGCGTTAAATCTAACAATATTAAATCATAAGAATTTTCTAAAGCCATTTCTAGGCCAAGCTTCCCGTCCATAGCTTTTGCTGTGGTATAAATCAAATCTGTTAGATGTATTTCTAACAATTTAATTATTTCAGGATCGTCTTCTATGATTAATATCTGCTTCATAATTATTTCTGTTGCTAAACAAGTTAAAATGTATCACACAAATATCACAATGGTAGAAAACTTCATAAAAAGTCGTTTTAATTACAATTTGCTACAGGGTTTAAAGCTATATTTTGGTGATTATTTACAGAATAGCCGATTTTTTTTAAAAATCCTTACAAAAAATAATAGATGGCTGTCAATTATATAGTTAAGAGGAGAAGAGTACGAACTAAATATTAATGTTTATTCGTATCTAGTTCTTCAAATTTAAAGGATCCAATAATGATTTTTCGGTATTGAAATGCTAACAACGTAAGTGTTAGCAAGGAGAAATTTAAGGCCATAATTAAAAGTCCCATAGGTAAGAAATTCTCGTGTAATTCTATTTCCTCAAAATTATTAATAGTACTTAGGCGGTAGATAGATTCAAAGAATTTGAATACATATATAGAAAAGATAAAGTATAATACATATTCTACATTACGTAACTGGGGATCAGCAGCTTTTTTAGTAATCAGCTTAACTAAGATGAAATAGAGGTACGTAAAATGTACTATAGAAAGTATCGGAAAGATATAATTATCAAATTTTAGAAAATAGAACTTGTTGGTATAAATTCCGTAAAAGCTAAATACATCAAGTATTAAAAGCAATAGTGTAGACAATAACACAAGTACCCTTGGGGGAAAAAGGCGTATTAAAAAATGCATAAGTAGGTTTATTTGGCCTTTGGGAGACCATTTAAATTAAAACGACTCGTGATTTTATTTATTTGAAATTATTCGTTGAACGACAGTGAATGTTGAGAACTCCTAAATAGTTGTTGTAGGAATATCCATGAAATACCAATATTCTCGTTTTACTTAATTGGAGGAGGATTAATTATTTTTTTAGAGAATCCGTCTTCCTATTATTATATTTGAAAAACTAATAACGCTAACAATGAAAAAAATACTATTAACCTTAGTGGCATTGCATTTTGCAGTGGTGCTCCATTCACAAAGTAAAGTAGAAGATGTAAAGAATTTTACACTTTCTAACGGAATGAAAATTATGGTTTTAGAAGATCATAGTATTCCAAATGCTAACATGTACCTTTTTTGGAAGGTAGGATCTAGAAATGAATATCCAGGAATAACAGGACTTTCGCATTTTTTTGAACACATGATGTTCAATGGTTCTAAAAAATTTGGTCCTAAAATGTTCGATAGAACTATGGAGGCCTCTGGTGGTAGCAATAATGCATATACAACAGAGAACGTTACCGTATATACAGACTGGTTTCCTTCTAGTGCTATGGAGACAATTTTTGACCTAGAGGCAGATCGTATTGCAAATCTTGCATTGGACCCTAAAATGGTAGAAAGTGAGCGTGGAGTGGTGTTGAGTGAAAGAAGTACGGGCTTAGAAAATTCTAATTTTAGAAGTATAAGTGAGGAAGTCAAAGCTTCAGCTTTTTCTGCACATCCCTATAGATGGTCGGTGATTGGGTATGAGTCTGATATAAAGAACTGGACCATAGACGATTTACAATCCTATTTTGACACTTACTATGCGCCAAACAATGCAGTGGTTGTTATTTCGGGAGATGTTACTTTGGAAAGTGTCAAAAAGATGGCGAAGCAATATTTAGAGCCTATTAAGGCGCAGCCAGAGCCAAGAAAAGTACATACTGTAGAGCCTGTACAACGTGGGGAAAAACGTGTGATGGTACACAAGGAAGTAAGTACTCCTAATATTCTTATTGCATATCATGTGCCTGAAACACAACATGAAGATCATTATGCTTTAGATGTTTTAAGTTCTATATTAAGTAATGGTAAAAGTAGTAAATTGTATAATAAATTGGTTAACGAAACACAAATAGCAACAAGTGTATTTGCGTATATGCCAGAGAGTTTTGATCCTAATCTATTCTATTTTTACGGCATAGCAAACCAAGAAGTGTCAGCGGATGCTTTAGAAAAAGGGGTTTTAGCTGTTTTAGAAGATGTAATGGCAAATGGAGTTTTAGAAGAGGAGCTACAAAAGGTAAAGAATCAGAAACTTATGGAGTTTTATGAAACTCTGGAGACTATTAATGGTAAAAGTAATACGTTAGGAAGTTACGAAGTTTATTTTGGGGATTATAAAAAAATGTATGCAGCTCCTGCCGCTTATGAAAAGGTAAGTGTAGAAGATATTAAAAGAGTGGCTAATAAATATTTTATAAAAAGCAATAGAACAGTAGGAGTATTGCAAAATAATAAACCAATTGTTAAAGATGCTACTAAATAAAAAAACACTTTTTTTACTTAAGAAATTACGTATTATGAAATATACTTTTAAAACAATCCTTTTTACAACCTTGGCCTTTTTTTTATTGACAACTATTGTGGCTCAGGAGAAATTTATGCTTCCAGAGTACACTAAGGTTCAATTAAAAAACGGTTTAACAGTATACTTGATGGAGCAACATGAAGTGCCTCTAATTCAATTTATAGGTGTTTTTCCCGGAGGAGCTATTCTTGATAAGAAAGATAAAAGTGGACTCGCAAATAGTACAGCCACAGCATTAGCTCTAGGAAGTAAAAACTATACTAAAGCTCAAATTGAGCAAAATGTAGAATTTTTGGGAGCAAGTCTTAGTACAGGTGCTTCTTTGGAATATGCTTACATCTCTTCTTCTTTTATGAAGAAAGATCAAAAAGAAATACTAGCAATAGTTAAAGACGTTTTATTGAACCCTATTTTTCCTAAAGACGAATTAGATAAGATGATGAATAGAAGGTTGGTTGAAATGGATCAAAGGAAAGAAAGTCCGAGAGCGGTTTTGGGTGATTACTATAGTAAATTTGTATTTGGAGATCATCCTTACGGAAACCCTGAGAATGGTATTAAGTCTAACTTAGAGGCAATTACTAAAGAAGATATTGTCACTTTTTATAAGGAAATGTATGATCCTAAAACGTCGGCAATTGCAGTGGTTGGAGATTTTGATACAAAGAGTATGAAAAAAGAAATAGAATCTCTTTTTGGGAAATGGAATTCTGAGGGTTCTCCGGCCATAAATTTATCCGAAGTTCCTAAAAATAATGAATCACGTGTTTTAGTTGTAAATAAAGATAATGCAACAGAAACTACATTTTATATTGGAGGACCAGGAATCGCAAGGAATAATCCGGATTATGTAGGTGTAGAAGTGATAAATACTATCCTTGGAGGTAGATTTACCTCTTGGCTCAATGACGAGCTGCGCGTAAATTCTGGGCTTACTTATGGAGCCAGAAGTTCTTTTTCTCATTACAAATTAGGAGGCTCTTTTATCATTAGCACATTTACAGCAAATGAAACAACAGAACAAACTATAGATTTAGCTTTAGAAACATATGGTCGTCTACATAAAAAAGGTTTAGATCAAGAAACGCTATTATCTGCTAAAAACTATGTAAAAGGTCAGTTTCCTCCAAATTATGAAACAAATGCTACCTTAGCCAACTTATTGACGGACATGTATATTTATAACTTTGACGAATCTTATATTAATACTTTTAATACTCAAGTAGATGAATTAACAGTTGATAAAGCGAACATATTAATTGAGAAATATTTTCCAAAAGATCATTTGCAATTTGTTTTAATAGGTAAAGCCTCCGAAATAGGGGAGATGGCTAAAAAATACGGAGAAGTAAAACTGGTAGAAATTACAGCAGACGGATTTTAAAATATCCTTGTAATTTTATTGAAAAACCCATCATTGTTTGCAATAATGGGTTTTTTGTTGCCTATAGTTCTCTTATTTTATTTAGTAAAATTTGAAATTTTAATATAGAGCAATTTAGACAACAGTTGGGTGCGGTTAAAAAGAAGTAGGGCATATGTTTTATATAAATAGTACTTTTACTCTAGATTTATCATTACATGCAGAGAATCCGTTATTATTACCTTGTTAAGCTTCAATTTTTGGGTTTTAGATACAGTGGTTGGCAGAAACAACCAGATCAAAAAACCATAGAAGCAATGTTGGTAAAAACGCTGAAGTATATTTTAGCAGATCAGAAGTTTAAAATATTAGGAGCGGGGAGAACAGACGCTAAAGTTTCCGCTTTGGATGCAGCGTTTGAGCTTTATTTGGATGATGCCCCAATCGCTGTACTTGACGATTTCTTAGAATTATTTAATAAAAATCTTCCTCCTGATATTCGAGTAATGCATATTAAAGAGGTAGATCAAGCATTTAATATCATTCAAAATAGTAAAGAAAAAGAATATATTTATTTGTTTGCTTATGGTAAAAAAAGCCATCCATTTTGTGCTCCTTATCTCGTCACTTTTTTAGATGATTTAGATCTTGATAAAATGAACCGCGTGGCACGCTTTTTTGAAGGAACACATAATTTTAAATCCTACACGGCTAGGGTACAAGAGAATACAAAGGTGGTTAGAACTGTTACTTTATCTGAAATAAAAGAGAATACAATTCTGGAAGCTAATTTTTTTCCAAAGAAAACGTATGCATTTCATGTTAAAGGAGAAGGGTTTATGCGCTATCAGATACGGATGATGATGGGGGTATTGGTGCAAGTAGGAAAAGGTGAATTGTCAGAAGAAGAGGTCTTAGATTCTTTAAAAGAAGAAAGCAATATGAAGCTTCCGTTTGTAGCTCCTGGCTCCGGTTTAATTTTAAATCAAGTAGATTTTAATATCTAAGACTGGCACTAAGCTTGTTAAAAAATGAATGTGTTATCATGAAGAAACCAAAGTTTAAATTAAGAACTAAAAAACCTTCAAAACTTCATAAAATTATGGGGAAGGCACCTGGTACGGTAACGTATATGGGGCAAAGAGAAGGAGCTAAATCTGTTCTATCTGTAATTAACTACGACGAACATACCTTAGACATTCATGATGTAGTTGATTTAGGGCAGATAGATTTTCATCAAAAATCAGAATTTACTTCATGGATAGATGTTGTTGGGCTTAGTGATGAGTTATTCATAGCGCAATTAGGGAAGCTGTCTCAAATAAACCCTTTGGTATTAGAAGATATTGTTAATACGCAGCAACGGCCAAAAATAGATGAATATGAAAATTACATCTTTGGTGTTTTTAAAATGTTGTACCTGAATGAAAATCAAGAAATTGTTAGCGAGCACCTCGCGATGGTGTTGATGGAGTCTTCCGTAATCGTTTTTCAAGAATTGCAGGATGATGTTTTCGATGGGTTGAGAGAGCGTATCAAATCAAAATCAGGAAGAATCCGAACACGTGGAGCAGACTACTTATTTTTCGCATTACTAGATGCAGTGGTTGATAATTACTTTGTAATTCTAGAGCATATCAATCATAGAATTGAGATGTTAGAGGACGAAGTATATGATAATCCAACCAATGATGTGGCTCATAGAATTCAGGAGCTGAAGAAAGAAGTGCTTAAATTAAGAAGGCAGATAGCTCCTGTTAAGGAATTAGTAGGTAGGTTATTAGATTCTGAAAACCCTTTAATTACAAAAGATACAAAACTGTTTTTAAGAGATGTTCAGGATCATTGTATTGAAATAAATGAGAGCCTACAGATTTATAGAGAAATGTCTATGAGTTTGATGGAAATGTATATGAGTAACATGAGTAATAAAATGAATGAAGTCATGAAGGTACTAACTATTATGGCTTCCATATTTATTCCGCTTACCTTTATAGCTGGTGTTTATGGAATGAATTTTGACCATATGCCAGAATTGCATTCAGAGCATGGGTATCCCATTGTTTGGGGTGTTATGATTGCGATGTTTATTGGTATGTTAATCTACTTCAAACGCAAAAAATGGCTTTAAAAGCACTACTCATCAAATAAACCAGAAGATAAGTAACGATCACCCCTGTCACAGATTATGCTCACAATTACACCGCTCTCTAATGTATTTGCTAATCGTATGGCAGCTGCCGTAGCGCCACCGCTACTCATACCGGCAAAAATACCTTCTTCTTTAGCGAGCCTAAGTGTCATTGCTGTTGCTTCATCTTGACTCACTTCTAGAACAGTATCGACCTTAGAGGCATTAAATATTTTAGGTAAATATTCTTGTGGCCATTTTCTAATGCCTGGAATACTAGAATTATCAGTAGGTTGTACGCCTACAATTTGTACCGCGTTGTTTTGTTCCTTCAAATAGGTAGAAGTACCCATTATGGTTCCTGTAGTGCCCATTGAAGAAACAAAATGAGTTACTTTTTGGTCGGTATCTCTCCAGATTTCTGGACCCGTAGATTTGTAATGTGCTTTCCAGTTGTCATCATTTCCAAATTGGTTTAACATTACAAAACCATGATTTTTAACTTTGTCTTCCGCGTAATCTCTTGCACCTTCAATACCAATACTAGAGGAGGTAAGGGTCACAGTTGCCCCGTATGCTCTCATGGTTTGTACGCGTTCTATGGTAGCATTCTCAGGCATGACCAATTCGATACTCAATCCGTAGATATTAGCAATCATAGCTAATGCAATTCCAGTATTGCCGCTAGTAGCTTCAATTAATTTTGTATCTGTAGAAATTTCTCCACGATCAAGAGCACTTTTAATCATATTTAAAGCGGCTCTGTCTTTAACGCTCCCACCTGGATTTTGCCCTTCTAGCTTAAAATAGAGCTTTACATTAGGGTTGGTATTCAAAACACGAGATTCTACAAGGGGCGTATTTCCTATTAAATTTATAATGTTATGAGACATTTGGAGCTGTTTTAATTTTAATTTCTGAAGCGTGGTAAACGGTAGAGTTTGGCGGTACAGAAGAGGTTATAAAAGCATTTCCTCCAATAATACTATTAGCGCCGATTACAGTTTTACCACCAAGAATAGTAGCGTTTGCGTATATGGTAACGTTGTTCTCAATGGTGGGATGTCTTTTAGTCTTGCGTAAGTTTTTAGCAACATAAAGGCCGCCTAACGTTACCCCTTGATAAATTCTAACGTCATCCATGATGATAGCGGCTTCTCCTATAACTACACCAGTTCCGTGATCAATGAAAAATGATTTTCCTATCTGTGCTCCGGGATTGATGTCTACGCCAGTTTGCCTGTGGGCATACTCAGTCATTAACCTAGGTACTAAAGGAAACCCTTGTACATATAATTCATGCGCTAGCCTGTAAATAGCAATCGCATAAAAACCTGGATAGGCCATATAAACTTCTTCAATAGAAGAAGATGCCGGGTCGCAATTAACAAATGCCTGCGCATCTAGGTTAAGTTTTTCTAGAACTTCGGGCAATTTAACAACGTAACTCTCCCAAACCTTCTTACAAGGCTTATCAATTTCCCAACAACCAAGTTCTACCAATTCGTCAAATAGACGCTCTAAGACGTCTAAATTCTCTTCCACGGGGGTGTCAATGTCAAAAAGCGTGTAGAACAATTTATCGGTAAACTGTTGAACCTTCTCTTTTAATTTGAACCTTAGGTTAGGTTGTGTTTTGTGTTGATTTATCTTGTTGATAATAGACTCTGAATCCATAATGCTGAAATGAATATCAAAATTAACCAATATTTTAAAAGACGCTTGCTTAATTTGGTTAAGTTTCTTGTTAAATTCGTTGTAAAAATAAGTCGCATGGCAAACGAAGTACTAACAAAAGAAGTCTTAAATTTTCTAAAACAATTAGAAAAGAATAATAATAGAACCTGGTTTGATGAGCATAAAACTATCTTTAAAACACATGAAAATAAGGTTAAAGATTTGTATAATAGTGTTTTAGAAGGTCTTAGAGCTACAGACGAAATTGAAAAATTAAAAGTGTTTAGGATTTACAGAGATGTGCGCTTTTCTAAAGATAAAACCCCCTATAAAATACATTTTGCAGGATCTTTTTCTAGAACAGGAGCAAAATTACGAGGAGGTTATTACATAAGAATAAAACCAGGAGATAGTTTTATTGCGGCAGGATTCTGGGATCCAAACAAAGAAGACTTGTTCAGAATTAGAAAAGAGCTAGAGCTTGATTCAGAGGAGTTTAGAAGCGTAATAGGGGAGTCGTCCTTTAAGAAAGTCTGGGGAGATATTACTGGTGATGAATTGAAAACAGCGCCAAAAGGATTTGATAAAGAGCACGAGAATATTGATTTGATACGTAAAAAGCAGTTCATTTTTATTAGAAAAATGACCGATAAAGAAGTCTTGTCCCTAAATTTTGTGGAAGAGGTGACTAAATCATTTGTAGCAATTCGCCCATTTTTTGACTTAATGAGCGATATTTTGACTACCGATTTAAATGGTGTTTCTCTTTTAGACTAAAGCTTCGTTTTCAAAAAATTGAATTTGATTTTTTAGCCGTTCTACCACCATATTCATCATTCTTTTGTTTAGGGCAGAGGAGTTTTGGATGTAATCCTGGTACTCTTCAACGGTAAATTGTCCAATAATCATCCCTTTCAAGGAATTACGAAATTTTATATCTTTTTGAATAGCATTTTCAATATACACAAATCGTTTTTCTATAGAAAGACTGTAGTAGCTGTTCTTGTGTTTTTTAATATAGTTTTTAAAAACATCAAGTAGCAAAGGATTCTGTAGTTTTAGTACAGGACGTAATGTTTTGTTTTGGAAATACTCTTCGATACTCATGGCATCAGAAATTCTAGCTGTAGCAATTACAGGTCGAATCTTTTTGAGACTGTGTGATCTTTCGTTCATCAGTTCTTTTTTTCTAAAGATAAGATTTAGATTTCTTGAATTTGGCACTCCCAACATTTACTTTTTAACGGGTTTATGAACAATTTGATTTTTTGGGAATAGGAATTTGAGTATTTTCTTAGATCAAAATTATTAAATTAAGGAATTCTATCTGCTGATAATTCGGGATTCGGAAATTGGCAAAACTTTGCGAATTAAGATTATTTTACCCTAAAATACTTTATTAATTTTGCCTCAAAAAGTTATAATTATGAGATTTCACACAAGAAAATGGGTTAAACCAGAAGACTTAAATGCCAATAATACATTGTTTGGAGGAAGGGTTTTGGCTTGGATAGATGAAGAGTGTGCCTTATATAGTATTATTCAATTAGAGAATAAGAAAGTGGTTACTAAATACATGTCGGAAATTAATTTCATGAGCACCGCTGAAAAAGGGGATATTATTGAAATTGGTATAGAGGTTGTAAAATTTGGAAAATCGTCTTTAACCTTAAATTGCGAGGTTCGTAACAAAATGAATCACGAAACTATAGTGACGGTAGACAATATTATCATGGTAAATTTAGGTGAAGACGGTAAGCCTTTGTCACACAATAAGACAAAAATAGAGTATGTTAAAGATAGATTAGCTGCTCAGTCTTAATTAGTTGATTTTAGGTCGTTTATGGTTGTAATTGTATAGTTTAAGTTAAAGAGTTAAGCTTTTTTATTTCAACTTCTTTTATATATATGTCATAGACTCTTCGTAGTCCCCTTAAGTTCTACTTATTTAAATATTTAAAAATCAGATTGTTATGAATATCAATCTGATTTTTTTTTGTTTCAAATTTTAATTTTTATAGACGATTGACGCGCTTTTTAGGGTAATCGGCATCTTTATAAAGCCTTCTTACCTCATCTTTATCGAGTTACACAACAGTATTGGTTTGCTAGGTAACATTTAATTGTGTAACCATCAGTATTTCAGCAATTTTATAATGTGAATGTTAGGATCAACCTATTAAATAACATTTTTCACACGAATAAAATAGAGTAGTAACCCAAATTTATTGATTTTGAAATCTAACGAATTACTTTCGTACATATCTGACTTAGAGTCAAAACTGAATAGTTTTTCTTTTGAAGAACTTACGTCAGATGAGGCTGTTAGATTAAAAAATTCTTTCCAAGCTTTCAAAGAAAAAATAGAAGCTAAAACACAAAACAACGAAAGATTAGATTCTGTGAGAAAGGTAAAATCTCTAAACGGGAATCCAAAAAAAAGAAAGAAGGTGGTTAGTACTTCAAATGAAGAACAGCTTATTGCTAGGGTTAGCCATGAAATAAGAACCCCACTCAATGGCATTGTTGGTTTTACGGAGTTACTATCAGAAAGCAGCTTAACGGAAGATCAGAGTACCCATGTACAAGCTATAAAAGGTGCCTCTAATACATTATTAAATTTAATAAACGAGTTATTAGAATATTCTAAACTTACTTCTGGGACGGCCTATTTTGAATCTGTTGATTTCAATTTTCATAACATCGTGAATGATGTTTGCTATTTATGTGAGACACTTATTGTAAATCCTAAAATTGATTTTAACGTAACTTACTCGGAGGCTATACCCGAGAATTTAATTGGTGACCCTTCTAAATTATCGCAAGTGCTTTTAAACCTGATAGGCAATGCTATAAAATTCGTGGAAGTTGGCAGTATACATTTAGCAGTCGATGTAGTTAAGAAGAGTAAAAGCAAGGTGGTTTTAGGTTTTTCAGTAACAGATACAGGAATTGGAATAGCAGCGGATAAGTTGACCACTATTTTTGACTATTACAAACAAGCTTCTGATGATACTCAAAAAAATTATGGAGGTACAGGCTTGGGTCTTAGTATTGTTAAGCATATTATAGCATCTCTAAATGGTGAAATTTCTGTAGCGAGCAAATTAGGTGTGGGTACTACATTTAATTTCTCTTTACCTTATGAAATAGGGCAGCCTAAAGATTTTGTTTCTAATGTTCTAGTAGATGAAGAAATTCTGGAGCAAGAGCGCCAAGTAGGAAAGCTAAATATTCTTGTTTTTGAGGATAATACCATGAATCAAAAATTAATACAGAACCGCCTAAATAATTGGGGTTGTTCTAATTTTATTACAGATGATTTAACGGAGGGTATTGCCATCCTCGAACATTATAAGATAGATGTTATTTTAATGGATCTACGGATGCCAGTAACCAGCGGTTATATTGTGGCGAAGGTAATCAGAGAGCATCAAAATGATCGCATTAAAAACTTGCCAATTATCGCTTTAACGGCAGATTTTTCTATTAAAGATAAGAACCTTTGTGCAGCTACCGGAATCAATGATTATTTATTAAAACCCTTTGACTCTAAGGTATTGCTTCAAAAAATTACAAAAAATACAAATACATTTAACCAAATTGACCCCATGAAATCCCCCCAAGTAATTTCAAAAATCAATGCAGTAGAATCCTGTAACGTCAACCTTTCTGATGTTATCGATGATTGTTTAGGCGAAGTAGAAATGCTAGAAGAATTAGTAATGCTTTTTAAACAAAACATAGTGGAGTTTATTGGTAAAACCAAAGTAGATTTAAAAAATGCTGATATCAAAGGAGTACAATTTAATACGCATAAGATTAAAGCAGGTTTACGAATCATGAGAACAGACGGTTTGCTTCGTATCGCAGAGCAAATGCATAAAGTGTGTTTAGATGACCAAGATTTTAAATATCTAAATTTTCTTTTTGATTGTTTTGTAAAAGAGTATCCGGTGATTGAAAGTGAAATAGCAACAGCTATAGCGGCATTTAAAAAAGATAACTAATATGGATGCTATTAAACTGCTATTGGCAGATGATGACCAATTACTCGCATCTCTTTTAGACTTTCGTTTAAAAAAGGCGGGATATCAGGTCAAAGTCTGTACAGATGGCAAAAGCGTAAAAAAATATCTAGAAACAGAAAGGCCAGATATTATCGTATCAGATATAATGATGCCTTACTTCTCAGGCTTAGAAATTACAGATTACGTACGAAACGAATTAAAATTATCTGTTCCAATCATTATCTTATCATCCGCAGGGAATGAGGAGAATGTATTAAGTGCATTTAAATTGGGTGCTAATGACTTCCTAGCAAAACCAGTAAGTCCCGCCGAATTACTACTAAGACTCCAGAAAGAGCTCGCAAGAATCTAATTAAAAAAATACATTTGAAGTTCCCCCAACTCAAAATATTTCATTTGATAAGTGCTCCGAACATCCATACGGATATTTTGTGGGATTTATCTGTCTTGTTTGTAATACTTGCGGGGTTGTATTTTGTGGCAATTTTTTTCTTTAGGAGTAAATTCCTAAAGAAGTCTGCAGATACCAATAGGCGTAAAAATATTTTAGCGCCTTTAGTTAGTGAATTCTTGTTTTATCAAGAAGAAGAAGGATCTAAGGAGGAAAAGAAAAGTTATATACAGAAAAAAGTAGAAATTAGAGAACTTATAAAAGACCCCATAAATGAGATGGTCTTGACAGAAATTCTTCTAGATCTTAAAAAGGATGTTTCTGGAGATACTCGAAAACAATTATTTAAACTATACAAAGATCTAAATCTAGAATTACGCGCCTTTGAGAAGCTCAAAAGCTGGAAATGGCAAAAAATTTCACAAGCAATGTTTGAGTTAACTCAAATGCAGGTGGCAGAATCTTATGATTTTATTAGTGGATTCATTAATGATAAGAGATCTGTAATTCGTAAGCAAGCAGAAATTTCATCGGTTACTTTAGATAAAGACGGATTATCATACTTCTTAGATACTACCACCTATCAAATTTCAGAATGGCAGCAACTTAAAATTTTAGAAGTACTTTCCAATTATGACGATTTTGAGGCGCCACGATTTTACAGATGGTTAACCTCTAAGAATAAGCATGTGGTTTTATTTGCTCTGAGGCTAATAAAACATTATGATCAGAATGATTCAAGAGGTTCTATAATAACATTAATTAGGCATAAAAATAACAGCATTAAGTTAGAAGCTATAAACTGTATAAAACAATTTTATATTGTTGAGGCAAAACCAACCTTAAAAGCTGCTTTTTGGCGTAACAAGGCAAATGTTAAGTTGGCAATTTTAGATACATTAGCGGAATTTGGCGATAAAGAAGAGATTTTATTTTTGCTAGAGGTAGCGAATAAAGAAAGTAATTTCACCGTAAAAAGTAAAGCCTTAAGTGCTATAAATTCTATTCAACCAGAATATATTATACCTACAGAAGATATTGAGTTGTTTGATGAGGATGCGGAAGAGCCACCATTAAATTTTAATACACCTACAGAATTAACAGCAGATAAGGAAAATTTACCTGAAGAAGTACAAGAAATTTCTGAGGATACATTACCACAAGTAGATATTATAGATCGGATGTATGCGGCTATGGTCGAATTTGTACCCAAGGAAATTCCAATAAATGAGCAATTGGTAGATCAAGAGATTTCAGGGGTAGAGGTAGAGCAGCTTCTTCAAGAGGAAGCCACCCTTGGTACTATTGCAGATCTTCCTTTTGAAGAAGAAATAGATGCCACTATAAATGATACAAGTATTGAGCGCTCAAATAATACAGATGACGAAATTTCTGTTTTTTCGGAAGAGGAACATTTTGAAGATGGTACTTCTATTGAAGAATTATCAGCAAGCTATCAAAGTATTTTCAAATCTTTGTTTGAGAAATCAGATGATGACTGCAAATTGTTGCTGTTAGATGAGATGCTGACATTGGCCGATGAAAAAGACCTTCCTTTTTTAAGCAGTCTATCAGATTATCCTAACCCTATTATTAAAGATAAAGTTGCTTTTATTAAAAAAGGGTTGAATAAAAGATTGGAAAAATCTCAGTCAGCTGACAGCATTGAAGATTCGGTAATAGAAGTGTTGAATGAGATTTCAGAAAATTCCAATATCGATGAAAGTCAAATGATAGATGATGTCATAAAGAGAGAATCCATATGCGTACCAAAGCCTCAAATAGCAAAAAGTCTAAAGTCTATGGAGCTTTGCTTCTTAGAAGATGATATTGGAGCAAATTCTTTAGATCTTTTTGATATTAATTTCCAGATTGATGCTACAACAGAAGAATTCAGAGCCTCTGTAGCATCCGTAGAAACTTCCAGTTCCATTAGACATAAGCAGGCATTAACAAAAGAAGAGCATGGTTTTTTTCAAAAGTTTTTAGATTTTCCAACGACGCTAACAGATAAGCTAAATGGATAGTGGGTTTTTCAATATCATTTTAGAATATATAAACATTGTTTTTTTTGTGTTTACAGCGGTTTTGTTTACCCTTTTTGCAGTTATGGGGTATTTGTCTACAAAAGGCTCTTTACACTATAAAAATAAAAACAGTTTTGGCGATTTGTCTAAAGTTATGGCATCCCCATTAGCACCAAGTCTTACGATTGTTGCGCCCGCATTCAATGAGGGAATGACTATTGTAGAAAACATTAGATCACTACTGTCTTTAAAATATGTGAACTACGAAGTAATGGTAGTGAATGATGGTAGCAAGGATGATACGCTTCAAAAAATGATAGATGCCTATGATTTGGTGAAGATAGACCAGCCTATAGACCCTAATTGGAAGTCTAAACCTATCCGAGGAATCTATAAGTCTACACAACAGTCTTTTTCTAAGCTTACCGTAATAGATAAGGAGAATGGAGGGAAATCGGATGCCTTAAATACTGGAATGCAATTATCTGAAAATCAGTTTATTGGTTGTATAGATGTGGATTGTTTATTGCTTCCAGATGCCTTGTTGCATGTGGTGAAGTCTTTTTACCAACGTTCAGAAAAACGAGTAATAGCGGTTGGAGGGGTTATTCGTGTGGCAAATTCTTGTGTTATTAATGGAGGGGCCTTAGAGGAAATTCGCTTGCCTAAAAACTGGTTGGCAAGATTTCAGCTTTTAGAATATACAAGGTCATTTTTATTAGGTAGAATGGCTTTTGGTCGGATGGATAGTCTTTTAATTATTTCAGGAGCCTTTGGTTTTTTTGATCGTGAAATTGCCTTGGCTTGCGGTGGTTATGATACCCATACCGTTGGGGAGGATATGGAAATAGTCTTCCGGATGCGCAGATATATGGTAGAACATAAATTACCGCATACGATAGAATACATTCCAGACGCCCTTTGTTGGACCGAGGTGCCAGAGAGTAGAAAAATACTGGTAAACCAGCGAGATCGTTGGTCTAGAGGGAATTTTGAAACGCTTTACAAACATAGAGATATGTTTTTTAATCCTAAATATGGTCGTTTAGGGATGATTAGTTATCCTTATTGGTTTTTTTATGAATGGTTAGCACCATTGTTAGAGTTTTTTGGTTTCTTTTCTATCATCTTATTTTACTTTTTGGGGATTTTAAATCTCCCATTCTTTCTAGCCATAACCACGATGATTTATATGTACTCCATCATGTTTAGTTTCTATGCTATTCTATGGGAGGTGTATTCGTATAATGAATATAAAAATGTGAAAGATATTCTAATCTTGATGGGGTGTGCCTTGATAGAGCCATTTGTGTTTCATCCAATTGTTGTCTTTGCAGCAGTTAGAGGTAACTATAAAAAGTTATTTAAAATTAAATCTGGTTGGGGAACAATAACACGTAAGGGGTTTGCAAAAACTACGTAATCATGGAAGTTAAGGTAGATGTACTTCGCAAAGCGACATTAAGAGGATATACGCGGTTAATGTTAGCTTATTTATTTTGCCTTGTATTGATTTCTGTTTACCAATATATAGCGCTCTATCTTAAAGGAGTTACAGATAGTATATTTGGAATGAGTTTTTTCTTAGCTGCAATTCACCATATAGGTTTTAGTGCATTGATAGCTTTATTACTTGTAACTCCATACCGTTTATTAGAGCATTTAAAACCGCGACTAGGAATTAAATCTATTTTCGGAGTTGTTGTCCTTTTATTAGTAGTTGAAGCATTGCTAGTAGGGTATTATACGCGTACCTATATTCCTATGGGAGCAGACCTATTAAGTTATTCTTTACAAGACGTTTATACGGCTATTTTAAAGACGAGTAGGTATGGTGTGCTGCCTGTAATTATTTTAGGGCTTATCATTTTCGTTTTTTATAGTTTTTTCAAGTTTACAGGTTCATTTTATCATTATATAAGTAAAATGTTTCCATTTACGATTGTATTAATGAGTTTGTTTTTGACCACGTTATTTACAGAGCGTAAGCCTATAAATGATAATAAAACACAGCACTTAGTTTATCATTTAATCACAACATCTTTAGATAAAACAGCATATACAGCAACAACAAAATTTCCATTACTGCAGCCAAATAAACCTGAAGATGTATTAGGTACTTATTTTAATCTTCAAGAGGAAGCGCCAAATTTAGTATTCATTATTGTTGAAGGTTTAGGTCAAGATTTTGTAGGTGATGAAGCTGAATTTGGAGGTTTTACGCCTTTTATTGATGAATTAACTCAAAAATCGCTTTATTTTGACCACTTTCTAAGTAATACGGGAAGAAGTTTTGGAGTAGTCCCTTCTTTGCTAGGATCGCTACCTTTTGGTAAAAGCGGATTTTTGGATGTTCAAGAAATGCCGAATAAACTGACCTTATTTGGAGTTTTGAAAAATAACGGATATCAAACTAGCTTTTATACCGGCGCAAATAGTTCGTTTGATCACTTAGATCAATTTCTAAAGAGTGAGCGGGTTGATGTCGTCATAGATAAGAGTAAGTACGAAAGAATTTATAATTTACAACCTGCAGATGCTGCGGGAGCTTCTTGGGGGTATCCAGATAAAGAATTATTTAAAAAAGCATTATCGGTTCATAAGTCAGACCATACACCTAGATTGGATGTGTTTACTACCTTGACCACACATGAGCCTTATTTAACTCCTAATCAAGAGTATTACGATACAAAGGTTGCGCGTATTTTAGAAAACTCTGAGCGTTATGATTCGCGTACGCAAAAAATAATCTCAAAAAATAAAGCTGTTTTTAGTTGTCTCCTTTACGGAGATGATGCGCTGCGGAATTTTATGACGGCCTACCAGGAGAAGCCTTCTTATGGAAATACAATTTTTATTATTACAGGAGATCATAGGTTGGTGCCCATTCCGCAACATAATACTTTAACTCGGTATCATGTGCCTTTACTATTTTTTAGTCCTATGCTGAAAGACCCTAAGAAAATTAGCGCAGTTTCTTCTCATGTAGATGTGGTGCCAAGTGTATTGGCAATGTTAGCTGCAAATTATGCAATTGATTTACCTCGTGAAACTGCTTGGTTAGGATCGGGATTGGATATGCATTCTACTTTTCGGGTGATCAAAAATATACCTTTACTCCGCAATAAAAATGAGCTAAATGATTATGTAGCACAGGATATATTTTATACGGATGGAGATTTGTTTCGTATTACTAAAAATATGGAATTAGAAGAGCTAGTCGCAGATAAAGGGCCCTATGAAAAACTGTTGGAAGATTTTAAGGGCTTAAATAACTATGTGATTGCTGAAAATAAAATAGTACCCGCCGAACTTGTGGTACACAAAGTGCACCTAGAAAATTTCACAAAAGAAGAGACTGTTTGGATTAATAGTCAATTTAATGGAAGAGATTTTGATAATGCTTATGAAACGGCCAAACAACTTGCCTTTGAAGGAGACTATGATAAAGCTTTATTGTTGATAAAGTTTATAGCATCAAAAGTTCCAAGCCATATTGATGCTAAAATTTTAAAAGGCCGTATACATGCTTGGCGTAAAGATTTTAATACTGCTTCCGTTGTCTTAGAAGAGTGTTTAAAAACCAACCCTAATTATGACGATATCTACTTGGCCATGCTAGATGTTTATTTCTGGTCTAATGAGAATGAAAAAGTATTGTTTCTGTTTGAGAAAATTCAAGACAATAAAATAAAGAATATAGAAGTTAATAAAAAGGTAAAGAGGTCATACCAAATGCTTCAAGATAAAGGCAAAGAGTCTAATACCATAATTGTAAATGCGGCCATTGAAGCATTTACAGCTTCAGAGATTTAAAATGTATATAAAAAGAACCTTCTTAGTACTAATTTTATCTGTAACATTTTATTCTGTAAATGCGCAAGAGGCTATATATTCTGGTGATGCGGATGCTTCCTTTTTAAATGCGCAGGCAATTGCGTTTGCAGGTAGCAGGTCAGAAGCCAGAGATACCTTACAGTATATACTTTCGAAGTATCCAGATTATATAGATGTGCGCACACTTCTTGCAAAAACATATAGCTGGGATGGTGCTTATGACGAAGCTAGGAACCAATTTAATATTATAACGTCATTAGAAAAACAAAATAAAGAAGTTTGGATAGCGGCTATAAAGAATGAAATTTATGCTGAGAATTATACTACTGCAGTAGGTTTATCCAACAAAGGTTTGTTATATCTTACTGATGATGCAACCTTAAGTGCATTAAAAGAAGAAGCTATTGCCGCTATCACAGCTTTACAAGCGCAAGTATCTCTTCAAGAATTAGATGCGCTACAAGTAGCAGTAATTGAGCCAAAAAACAGTATTGATATTTCCGGGAGTATAGATGTTTTTGATAAGGTGTATGATCCTATGTATTTGACGAGTATAAGTTATACGAGACGTACAAAATATGGGAGTGTCATTCCGCGTATCAATTATGCCAATAGATTTAATACTAGTGGGGTTCAGTATGAAGTTGATGCGTACCCAAAATTTTCTGAAAAAGTATACATGTATACAAATTATGGTTTTTCTGATGCTAGTATTTTTCCAAAGCACAGAGGAGGGGCAGAGTTGTATGTAAATTTACCTAAGGCCATGGAGGTTTCTTTAGGAGCACGATATCTTAATTTTGTAACGAGTGATGTTTATATCTATACCGCATCTTTTGGTTTGTATAGCGGAAATTACTTTTTCTCCATTAGGCCTTATGTCACGCCATCAGAGGGTAATACTTTTAGTGTTTCAGGTTCTTTGCTAGCGCGAAAGTACTTGAAGGATAAACACAATTATATAGGAGGTAATTTTAATTATGGATACACTTCAGACCTCAAACAGTTCAGAAGCGGTACCACACTGTTAGCAGAAACATTATTGTATTTAGAAACGCAACAGTTAAATTTAGAATATCAGTTTACGATTAAAAACAACCCTAATACCCTTAAAACAATGGTGGGAGTCACTAGACAAGAGTTGAGTTTTGATCCCGGTAATTTTTTTATTGCAGGAACTTTAGGCTTTATCTATCAGGTTAAGTTCTAAACACATCCATTATTTCTTCGAAATACGTTGACAACAAATTTCCCTAGTTTCACCACAATAAATTGTAACACTTCTACTATTCTTATACATTTATCATGTAATTAACCCAAATCTTTTAATTATGCTTTACGATACCTACGGCGATGAATATTTATCATTCTTACAAGATCTCAATGAGATTTTAAGTTTAAATGAATTAGTAGAATTAGATTTTTTCTAAAAAAAAAGAGGCAGTAACGTACAAAAAAAACAAACCTATGGCAAACAAGAATCAAGAAAACTCAGCTTATGTAAATTTCATCAACAATTTGAATGAAATTTTAGGAAATTATAATATCAACGAATTAAGTCGTTCTTAGAAAAAGAGAATTGTACATATAAAAAAGGCTCGCAAATTGCGAGCCTTTTTTTATTTTAACCTAAATAGGTTTTGAGTATTTTACTTCTAGAATTATGTTTCAGCTTACGAATAGCCTTTTCTCTAATTTGACGCACACGCTCACGTGTTAAATCAAAGGTCTGACCTATTTCTTCTAAAGTCATAGAGTGTTGGTCTCCAATTCCGTAATAAAGCTTCACGACATCGGCCTCACGTTGAGAAAGAGTTTCTAAAGCTCTATTAATCTCAATATTTAAAGACTGTTGTAATAATTGCTTATCAGGGTTAGGAGATTCTCCAGAACCAATAACATTATACAAGTTAGAATCTTCACCTTCTTTTAAAGGGGCATCCATAGATACGTGTCTTCCTGTATTTTTAAGTGATTGCTGTACTTCACTTACTGTCATTTCTAATTCCTTTGCAATTTCTTCGGCAGAAGGTGGCCTTTCATGGGCTTGCTCTAAATAAGAAAATGCTTTCTTAATTTTATTGATAGATCCAATTTTATTCAGCGGCAAACGTACAATACGCGATTGTTCTGCTAAGGCTTGTAAAATTGCTTGTCGAATCCACCAAACAGCATACGATATAAATTTAAAACCTCTTGTTTCATCAAAACGTTTAGCAGCTTTCACCAAACCAACATTTCCTTCATTTATTAAATCTGGTAATGTAAGACCTTGATTTTGGTATTGCTTCGCAACAGATACCACAAAACGTAAATTCGCTGTAGTCAATTTTTCTAGGGCTACCTGATCTCCTTCTCTTATTCGTTGCGCTAAGTCAACCTCCTCATTTGCGGTTATTAAATCTATTTTACTGATATCTTGCAAGTATTTGTCTAATGATTTAGACTCTCTATTGGTTACCTGCTTAATTATCTTTAGTTGCCTCATATATTTATCTATTGTTCGAACTGACATTATACACTTTTTTTTTGACTTTTCCAAATATGGGCGTAAATAAAAAAAATAATTGAAATTAGTTTACGAGATATTAAAGCTTGTCTTCATTGTTTTTGCTCCCTATATTTGTAGGGTATGAGTAAAACAGCCCTAAAGAAATTTGTCTCAGAAGCACCTAAAAAAGAATTAGAAGCGCAGCTTGTAGATTTGTATGAAAGGTTCCCAGTCGTTAAAGAGTATTATGATTTTATTTTCAATCCAAAAGAAGATAAACTTATTCAGGCTGCTAAAATTAAAATTTCAAATGAATATTTTCCTGTTCGTCGTAAGCGGGCACGGGCCAGAAGATCTATTGCTCAGAAATTTATAAAGCACTATTTAAAGCTAGGTGTTGAGGCTCACCTCTTAGCAGATCTTATGCTTTATAATTTAGAAATAGCACAATCGTTCTCATCAGAAAAGAATGTGGCAGATACGTTTTATAAAAGTATGCTGAACTCTTTTGATCAAGCAGTAGTGTATATATCACAAGGAAATCTATTACAAGATTTTAATAAAAGAATAGCAACTATATATAACACTGTACAGGAACAGCGTTGGCCTAATCTAGAAGAATTTTCTAGAGTTTTAGATAAAATCGATACATAAATAATTTATTTAAGAACTAATATTTTATTTAAGCACAAAAATCTGCTAGTTTTGTAAAATTGGCATTTTCGTACAGGAGCTACAGAAATATCAACTAAAAATTTAAAGATAGGGCAACATTTGAAGTTAGAAAAGCAGACCACGGAGAAGACACTTTACGATTATCAGTTAGAAGATTTGAATACTATTTTTACGTTTTTAAATGAATCTGATGATAATGTTAACCTCTTATATCAATTACCAACAGGAGGAGGGAAAACAGTAGTTTTTTCGGAAATAGCACGCCGTTTTATTAATGAGCGGAAGAAAAAAGTAATTGTACTTACGCACCGTATAGAATTGGGGGCTCAAACCTCAAGAATGCTTAAAACATTTGGGGTAAAAAATAAAGTAATCAATAGTAGCGTCAAGGAACTTGTAGATCAAGATGAATACATGTGTTTCGTGGCGATGGTAGAGACCTTAAATAATAGATTGCAAGAGGAAAAAGTAGAACTTAATGATATTGGTCTCGTTATTATAGATGAGGCTCATTATAACTCGTTCCGTAAACTTTTTAAATATTTTGAAAACTCCATTATTCTAGGAGTTACGGCAACACCTCTAAGTTCTAATATTAAGCTTCCGATGAAAGATAATTATAAGAAGCTTATTATTGGGGAATCTATACAATCATTGATTGACAAGAACTTTCTAGCCAAAGCAGAGGTATATCATAAAGATGTAAGTTTAAAGACGTTGAAACTTGGTGTTGGTGGAGATTATACGGTAAAATCTTCAGATGAGCTCTACGGGAATTTTAGCATGGTGTCTAAATTAATATCAACCTATGAAGAAATTGGGAAGGGTAAAAAGACATTAATTTTTAATAATGGAATTAATACGTCTCGATACGTTTTTGAGTCTTTTAAAAAAGCAGGTTACAACATTCGCCATTTAGACAATAAGAATACTGCTTCTGAGCGGAAGGATATTTTGAAATGGTTTTCTGAGACTCCGGATGCCATCTTATCTTCTGTAAGTATTTTAACTACAGGTTTTGATGAGCCTACGGTAGAAACTATCATCTTAAATAGAGCTACAAAATCACTCACCCTATATTTTCAAATGATAGGTAGAGGCTCTCGTATTTTGCCGAACAAAGATAAATTTACGGTAATCGATATGGGTAATAACGTAGCCCGATTTGGAATGTGGGATGCGCCTATAGATTGGAAAGAGATTTTTCATTTTCCTGATTTCTACTTAGAAAATATTAGAAATGATGAGGAAATAGAGCGCGATTTTGTATATGAAATGCCTGATGATTTACGAGCTCAATTTTCAAAATCGTCAAACTTAAGTTTTGATGTGAAAGCAGAATATAAAAAGGTTTTTGCTGAAGGGAAAAAATCTAAATTGGTTTTAGAGCGCAGTATAGATCAGCATGCTAGAATTTGTATAGAGAATAGTGAAGATGTTTTTGACGCCCGTATTTTAGCCAAACAATTAAAAGATGATATTGAGTATAGAGTTCGTTTGTATTCCTACTGTATTATGAATAATACAAAAAACTATAAGGAGTGGCTTGCAGAAGATTATGAGCGCAAATTGCGTTTGAAAATCTCACAAAAATTTTCCGAGAAGTTATAGTGAAATCAAATGCAAAAAGTATTATTTATTGGAGTGAATTGGCCAGAGCTTACGACTGCTGCTGGAACACGTATGATGCAATTACTTCAACTTTTTCTGAAAAGAAATGACCAGGTAACGTTTGCAAGTGCTGCTTCAGAATCCGACTTTAGTATTGATTTAAACGCACTACAGATTTCCAAAGCTCCAATTAAACTGAATAGTGCCTCTTTTGATGTGTTTGTATCAGATTTACAACCAGATATTGTCATCTTCGATCGCTTTATAATAGAAGAGCAATTTGGCTGGAGAGTAGTTGCCCATGCGCCTAATGCGCTCCGTGTTTTAGATACAGAAGATATTCATAGCTTGCGCAATATCCGTCAGGAATTATTTAAAAAACAGATTCCGTTTTCTTCCAAATTATGGTTGCAGACCGATATGGCCAAGCGGGAAATAGCCAGTATATATCGTTGTGATATCAGTTTAATTATTTCCACCTTTGAAATGGAGCTCTTGCAAAAAAGGGCTAAAGTAGATTCCGCACTTTTACTACATGTTCCGTTTATGGTAAAGGCAATTTCTGCAGAGCAAGCATCGTCCTACCCAGATTTTTCAGCACGGAAAGATTTCATTTGTATTGGTAACGGTAAACATGCTCCTAATGTAGATGCTGTTTTGTGGTTGAAAACTAAAATTTGGCCGCAAATTAAAAAACAACTACCAGAAGCCAATTTGCACATTTATGGCTCCTATTTAGCGCAACAGGTGGTACAAATGCATAAGCCACAAGAAGGTTTTTATGTAAACGGTTTTACTGATAATTTGGAAGACACCTTTGTGCATGCTAGATTAAATCTTGCTCCCTTACGTTTCGGAGCAGGGATAAAAGGGAAGCTATTAGATAGCATGCGTTTTGGTACGCCAAGTATCACTACGCCAATAGGAGTAGAGGGTATGGCAAATGGGTTGCCATGGAATGGAGCTATCGCTATAGATGAGGTAGATTTTGTAACAAAGGCTATCGCATTGTATACGAATGAGGCCAAATGGATAGAAGCCCAGGAGAATGGATTTAAAATTTTACAAACTAATTATGACGCTGTCCGTTTAGAACATCAATTTATAACAGCCTTAAAAAAAATCCAGAACAACCTAATATGGCACCGGCAAGAAAACATTGTAGGCAATTTGTTGCTGCATCAAACAATGCAGAGTACCAAATATATGGCTAAGTGGATTGAAGCTAAAAATGCCTAAGTAATAGAATTAACACTTTTACGGTCTTTAATTACACCTACTATTGTCTTTACATACGATTTGTTTTTAACCAAACTATCCATATATTTTCTCTTATCTTTGAAGCATTAAAGTGAAATTGAGAAATGGAAAAAATCAACTGGAAAACGGTAAAGGAATTTGAAGATATTACCTATAAAAAGTGTGATGGAGTTGCGCGTATAGCATTTAATAGACCCAATGTGCGTAATGCTTTCAGACCTAAAACTACAAGTGAATTATACCAAGCATTTTACGATGCTCAAGAAGATACCTCTATAGGGGTTGTTTTACTCACCGCAGAAGGGCCCTCTACAAAAGACGGCGTGTATTCTTTCTGTAGTGGTGGGGATCAAAAAGCAAGGGGCCATCAGGGTTATGTTGGTGAAGATGGTATGCATCGCTTAAATATATTAGAAGTACAACGATTAATCCGTTTTATGCCAAAAGCGGTAATTGCTGTTGTTCCGGGTTGGGCCGTAGGTGGTGGTCATTCATTACATGTGGTGTGTGATTTAACCTTGGCAAGTAAAGAACATGCTATATTCAAGCAAACAGATGCAGATGTTACTAGTTTTGATGGTGGCTATGGTTCTGCTTATTTGGCAAAAATGGTAGGTCAGAAAAAAGCACGTGAAATTTTCTTTTTAGGAAGAAACTATTCGGCACAGGAGGCTTACGACATGGGAATGGTAAATGCTGTTATCTCTCATGATGAGCTAGAAGATACTGCGTACCAGTGGGCGCAAGAGATTTTAGAAAAATCGCCCACCTCTATTAAGATGCTTAAATTTGCTATGAATTTAACAGATGATGGTATGGTAGGGCAGCAAGTATTTGCAGGAGAAGCTACACGTTTAGCTTATATGACAGAAGAAGCTAAAGAAGGTAGAAATGCCTTTTTAGAAAAGCGTAAACCAGATTTTGGTAAAAATAAATGGATCCCTTAGGGAGAGGAAAACAATCGTCTAAAGTTTATTTCATTTTCAGAAATTAAAAAAGACCTATTCAGTGAAGAAAAGGCCTTTTACGAGAACACTATATGAAAATGAAAAATTTTATTCTGTTTTTGTAACACTGCTAAAGTATAGCAGTTCTGCATCTTTTTAAAACTATTGTTGTGAACCTATCATTTTATGTGGTGTAGGTTTTAAAAGATGTTATTTAGCTTAAAAAGATTAAAAAATATATTTCGAATACAACAAACTATGTCGTTCAAAAAGTTACAGCCAGAGTTAAAAGAGGTCTTAGAAAATCAAGGAATTACTAAATATACTGATTTTCAAAAAGCGGTACTTTCTAAAATAAAAGGAGGAGCAAGTGTTTTTGGGATTGCTCCAGAAGGTGCAGGAAAAACTACAGCCATTGTTATTTCAGTGCTTCAAAAATTAGAGTGTAAAGCTTTTGAAGATGCTCCTAGAGCCTTAATTTTTGTAAAAGATAAAAAATCGGCCTTAGAATTAGCGGCGGAGTTCGAAAAATACACTAGAAGAATGGATATTCGGGTGTATTGTGCTTATGATGAGCAGGGCATAGAAGACCAGCGTGCAGATATTTATGACGGGGTAGATGTAGTTATTGCAACCCCAAAACGTTTGAATAAAATATTTTACCTCAACGGTATTAATCTTGGAGCTCTAAAAATGTTCATGGTAGAAGATGCTGAATTCTTAATTAAAGCAAGTTCTTATTCAGATTTAATTAGAACACCAGAGAGCTTAGAAAAATGTCAATACATTGTTTTTGGAACTGAGTTTGATGAGCGAATGACTAGAATGCAAGATGCATTTATGGCAAATGCTCATATTGTTCAAACAAAATAAAATTTACTAATGGTATATATTAAAAAAGAGCTTTAACCGATGGTTAAAGCTCTTTTTACGAGAACACTATATGAAAATGAAAAACTAATCTAATTTCTTTACTACATAGTAAATATACATTTCAAATTAGAGTTTTTATAACTATTGTTGTCAACCTTGGAATAATTGTGGTATAGCGCTTGAAAATTGTTTTTAACCACATATAAGGCTGTACTTATTCCTGTATAGCATTAATAATTTCACTTAAAAATTCATTCACATCAAAAATTGGGTTTTCAGAAAGTCCCATACGTACTACGACTAAATCTTTTGAAGGCACGATAAAGACATACTGTCCTTGAAAGCCATTGGCAGAATATAGGTCTCTAGGTACATCCGGGAATTTTCCACCAGCATTTAACCAAAAATGTGCGCCATAAACGCCCTCTGAATTTTCTGTAGGAGTTGCTACGTATTTCGACCAATTTTCATCAAACAATTGCGTTCCATTCCAATTACCTTTATTGAGGTAAAGAATTCCAAATTTAGCCCAATCGCGTGTGGTTGCCCATCCGTAAGAAGAGCCTACATAATTACCGTCCATGTCTGCTTCTATTAACATAGAGTGCATGTCAATTTTATCGATGAGTGTTTTATATGGAAAATCTAGGTATTCTTGGCGATTAGTGAACCGATCTCTTAGAATGCCTGATAGTAGATTTGTAGTTCCTGAGGAATAATTCCAAATTTCTGCTGGTTTTGCGACAGCTTCTTTTTCTGCTTGCATTTTCGTCATATCATTAGCCAAGAATAACATTTTCGTGACATCAGATATTCGGGTATAGTTCTCTTCCCAGTCTAATCCGCTTTGCATTCGTAACAGGTGGTTCAGGGTAATATTTTTTCGTTCATCCTTTTGCCATTCAGCAATGGGAGCAGGGGCATTTAAATCTATTTTTCCTTGATATTCAAGCATTCCATATAAAGTTGCTAGAACACTTTTAGTCATAGACCAGCCTAATATTCTAGATTCTTTTGTAAAGCCTTTTGCGTATTTCTCTCCAATAATCTGACCTTTGTGATAGATTAAAACACTTCTTGTTTTTTTAATAGCTGGTTCAGAAAAAGCATGTTCTAGAGCTGCATGTAGTTTTGTGAAATTTACATTTGTCAATAAACTATCAGCCCCTTGTTGAACTTCAAATGGGTATTCAGATGTACTGGTGTTAATTCTATTAGGTTGCAAGTACGGCTCGTTTTCATCATAAGAATCATTTACTAAGACACATCCTAAGCCCTCTCTGTAAACTGTTTTCCTTGGCATTAGGCTAAATACAGTACCTATGGCACTTTTTGCGCTAAGTTCTACTGTGGCTAATTTAATAAGGGGAACGTTATTATCATTTTCGGCGACAGATTTTGGAGTTCTATCACTTATAAAAACATTTGAGGCCATGTTTTTTGAAGCAAAACCAGCGATTAAATTTAATTTAGGGTAATTTAAGTAACCAATAACAAGGAGTGCAAGGGCAAGAATGATGAGAATTCTTTTGAAAATTTTCATTGAAAACGGATTTGTAGATTTATTGTATCTTTAATTAACGCATAAATATAACTAATAAAATAAGGCTTTGGTGAGCTAGAATATAACAAGTGTAAGTATATAGATTTTATAGTGTAACGCTGTTGGTAGTGGTGTAAATGAAGAAATGCTTTGTTGCAGTAAAATACGGGTGATGCTATAATCATACGTTTAGAATGCCGTTTTACCAAAAGTGTAAACTCCCAAATTAAAAATTACTAATGATGGTTTTAAAAAAATGTTATTATGTAGTAGTAGTTTTATTTTTATTGGCAAGCTGTAAGCAGGAAGAAAAGCAAAAATTAGATTTGCATGATTGGCAGCCTTTGAAGGTAACGGTAACGGCATATAATTCTCTGCCCTCACAAACTACGGCACAAAATGCGAATATAGCTGCTTGGGGAGATACCTTAAAGCCTGGGATGAAAACCATAGCGGTTTCTAGAGATTTAATGCGAAAAGGATTAAAATATAACACCATGGTTAGGATAGATACTTTTCCAGATACTTTTTTAGTAAAAGATAAAATGCATTTTAGACATCGAAATAAGATAGATGTGTATATGGGAACTAATAAGAAAAAAGCAAAGGAGTGGGGTAGAAAAAAACTTACTATTTTTTATTTAAAAGAAGAAGATAGTACTCTTTTGTCTGCGGCTATTCGTTAATTTTAGTTTTTTTAATATTAAATAGGAGTTGAGCTAATGAAGAATTATTTTTTGTGTGGATTGTTGTTTCTTGCAATGACCTCATGTGTGGTAAAAAAAACGATAATAGAAAAACCTATTGTTTTTGATGCGGAGCGAGAACAATTAACACTAGAGTATATGAAAGATAGGTATGGTTTAGAAGCCACCACCTCTGAAATAACGCCAAAAATGATTGTTCTTCATTGGACGGTCATTCCTACTTTAAAGGGTTCGTATGATGCTTTTTACAGTGCTAAATTACCCAATTGGAGACCTGATTTAGAAAATGTAAGCGGATTAAATGTTTCTTCTCAATTTTTAATTGACCAAGATGGGACTATTTATCAATTAATGCCGGAGAACCAAATGGCAAGACATGTCATAGGATTAAACCATTGTGCAATTGGTGTAGAAAACGTGGGTGGTGGTACAGATTTACCATTATCAAGGAAACAATTGAAATCTAATATATGGCTAGTAAAATATTTAAAAGATAAATATGATATAGACTATGTTATTGGTCATTATGAATATACTAATTTTGAAGGTCATGAACTATGGCTCGAAAAGGATGCGGGATACCGAACGGTAAAAACAGATCCAGGAGAGCGTTTCATGAAAAAAGTGCGTAAAGCAACTAAAAAATTAGAATTTAAACCTGTCCCTGAAAATTAAAAAGATGAAATTATACATTCTCTTCGTCTCATTTATAATGAGCTTATCGGCTTCTTGCCAATCAAAAATGGCGGAAACTACGCTAAAAGAAAATCCAGAAAAGCAAGCTGATATAACTTCGGCCCTTTATGATACATATGATACTTATAAGGAATCTAGTTTAGCTAAAAGGAGAATCAAACACCACGAAATACAACCTCTAATAGCGAAGTTTAAAGCGAAAGAAGGATATACCGTAACTAAAGTAGGAGAATCTATAGAAGGTAGGCCTTTATCTTTAATAAGTGTAGGGAGCGGAGCAACCAATGTTTTTTTATGGTCTCAAATGCATGGTGATGAACCAACGGCTACACAGGCCATTTTTGATATTCTCAATTTTTTAGACAGTAAGGATTTTCAAAAAGAAAAGGCCTCTATATTAGGTAATCTAACCCTTCATTTCCTGCCCATGCTAAACCCTGATGGAGCAGAAGTATATACGCGTAGAAATACCTTAGGGATAGATATAAATAGAGACGCTCTTGCATTACAATCACCAGAAGGCAGAACACTTAAAAGAGTGCGTGATAGCTTAGATGCAGATTTTGGTTTTAATCTACACGATCAAAGTACTTATTATAATGCTGAGCGAACAGAGAAACCTGCTACAATCTCCTATTTAGCACCAGCTTATAATTATGAAAAAGATATAAATGATGTGCGTGCGAATGCTATGAAGATCATTGTTTATATGAATAAGATTATTCAAAATTATGCGCCTGGTCAAGTAGGGAGGTATAATGATGATTTTGAGCCTAGAGCCTTTGGTGATAATATTCAGAAATGGGGTACAAGTGCTATTTTAATAGAATCAGGAGGCTTTAATAAAGATACCGAAAAGCAAGAAATTAGAAAACTAAATTACGTTTCTATCTTATCTGCAATCTATACAATATCTGATAAAAGTTACATGGAAATAGCTATAGCTGATTATGAGAAAATACCAGAAAATGACCGTAAGCTTTTCGATCTAAAAATTGAAAATCTTACTTATAAACTGTTAGGAAAGGAATACACATTAGATTTGGGCATTCAGAGATTTGAAAATGATAAGCCAAATCATAATGATTTTTATATTTCTAGTAGTATTGTAGAACAAGGAGATTTATCTACGTATTACGGGTATGAGACTTTTGATGCTAAGGGGTATATAGCAACCTTAGGTAAAGTTTATCCCAACAAAATTTCTTCCATGACAGACTTTTTAAAGTTAGATGCTTTTGAATTATTAAAGCAAGGGTACTTATTTGTTACTGTAAACGGAATACCGGAAAAAATTATGGAGTCTCCTTTGCCTTTAAACATTACAAGAGGCAGCTACAAAGCTCCTGCTAATTTAAGACTTGCAGTAGGTGTTAATCCATCATTCTTCTTAGAAAAAAATGGAAAAATCATGTATGCTGTGGTGAATGGGTATTTGATTGATTTACAATCAAAGGCGACAAGTTTTAAAAATGCTTTAATCCTCAAATAGCCTATTCGTACAAATAACCGAATGTTACACTTATATTGTTCATATTTAAGAGAAGCAAAACAAGCATAGATATAAGTAAGAAAGTAATAGAAGCAAATAGTGCTATAGCAAAAGCTTTAATCCAAACGGGCATTCCGTGTAATGAACTCTGTTCTATAATTTGGTACATAACATTCATAAGGTTTTTTTTTAAGTGTTACATAGCTAAAAATGTTAAGTAGGCAAGGTGTCGGGGGGCATCCTTTGTATATAGAACAACTATGGAATTAAATACCCTACCTTAAAACGTATAAATAAAAAAAGGGGATGCTGTGAAGCATCCCCTTTTTTTGGTGATATATTTGGATCTTATTAAAGACCTTCAGAATCTAATAAAGCAAAGAATTTATCTAAGTTAGGAATAATAACTATTCTTGTTCTTCTGTTTTTAGATCTATTTTCTTTAGAATCATTTTCTACTAGCGGTAAGTAGCTACTTCTACCAGAAGCAATTAATTTTTCTGGAGCTACATTGTACTTACTTTGTAAAATACGTACCACAGATGTTGCTCTTTTTACACTTAAATCCCAGTTATCTTGAAACATTGGAGTTTGAATTGTTCTAGAATCAGTATGACCTTCAACCATTACTTCCATACTTGGCTCAGAATTGATTACATCAGCAATTTTCTTAAGGATATTGTTTGCTTTGTTGCTAACTGTGTAACTACCACTATTAAAAAGTAATTTATCAGAGATGTTGATCATAACAACAGTTTTGTCGATATCAATATTTACATCATCCTCATCATCAGAAATAGATTTCTTTAAATTGTAAGAAATAGCTAAGTTGATAGAATCTTCCATAGTTTTAGCATTTGCTAAAAGAGCAGGATCTACTTTACTTAAAGTAGCTTTCATTTTTTCTTTAGTGTTGTTGCTCATTACAGCAATATCATCTACAGAACTATATTGAGAATCGTTAACTTCTTTTAATGAATTTATTTTATCATTATACTCAGTAACTCTAGCTTCAATTTTAGTCATCTTAGCTTCAAGATCTTCTTTTTCTACTTGAGTTTTAGTTAAGATACTTTTTGTGTTATTTAAATCAGACTCTAAGGCTACATATTTTTTCTTAGATACACATGAGCTTAAAGCAACAATCGATACAATAGTGATTACAGATAATTTCTTCATTTTATAATTTTTAGTTATTTCTAATAAACAATTTCATTCTATGCTTATTATCTACGATGAAAATTCAAAAAAAGACGTCTTAATTTAAAAAAACAAAGGCCACCCAAATAGGGTAGCCTTGTAAAATATTGTTAATCTGATAGTTATTCGCAACCGCCTGTAAAACCTTTTGCATTAAATTTTGTTTGAACAGCTCCTTGTAAGCTACCCGATGTTACTTGAATGGCTAAGTTGTTCTCGCCACTACCATCACGTTTTGGGCTACAGTACTCAAATAAGTAGAAACTATTTGCTCGTTGTGACACCAAATAAGAGATGTTATTAAAGGTTGTCTCTAATTCTGCCTTGTTTCCAGCAAACACACTAGACGTTTTTCCTATGCTAGATAAAACTTCAGTATCAATCTCACTTCCTAAGCCAATAGTGAAGTAAGAAATATTTAAGCTTGCATTTTTCACCTTATCTAAAGCAGCTTTCTCAGTGTAGCGAGAGGCTTGATCTGTACCATCTGTAAAGATTACGATTGATGCAGCACCAATAATATCATTATTTTTAGTGTCATTGATTAATTTTTCTGCTTTCTCTGTAGATTTGATTACAGCGCCATATAAGTCTGTTGAAGGATCATTGCTAATGTCGTCCGTAATTCCGTCAATAGAAGCAATCAATTCTTCTTTAGAAGCTGTTAGATCATTTAATAAGTGTAGTTCATCTTCGCCATCAAACCAGTAAATCGCCATTTTATTAGATGCAGTTTCTACTTCAGGCATAACATTATTGATAAAACTAACAGAAGCTGTTTTCAATTCTTGTAAACTACTGCTTAAAACACTATTACTTAAATCTAATACTAATAAAGTGCTATTGTTGAAAATCTGGGCGTTTGGAGAAATTCTCGCTTGTGCTTCAGATGTAGAGATCTTATTAAAGCAATCGTCGTTCCTACCTTGCTCGTAAATGGTAAATTGATTGGCGGTTAAGCCAGGTACTGGATTTCCTTCGGTATCAGACACTTTAAAAAATATAGATACTTTTCCAGGCAGTGTAGTAAATTGGTCTTGGATAGATAGGGTCAGTTGGCTATCTCCTAAATCTAAACATGCATCTACTGTAGAGCCTTGCCCTAAATCAGAACCTGTACTCGGGTTAAAAAAAACATCGTTCTCTGCATTTCCACAAGAAAACAAGGTAAACAATGCTATTAGGTAATATGATGATTTCAATATTTTATTCATTTTCAATTTTTTAAATGTTCAAGCGTTATAACGCTTATTGTGCTACAAAATTATATATATGTTTTTGATTAACTGTTAAACATTGTTAAGATTTATACTAATATCTTAGGGCGGTTTCATATTAAATGTATGTTAAAACGATATATGTCGAATTTTATGGCTTAAATCACTTCGTATTTTCAATATCTTGTACCTCCGTATATTTGGAGTTTAAATCAAAGATTATGCCATCATGATCTTTGTGAATTGGATTAATAATAACTTATAGACCATACATAGTAAAAGGAAATCGCAGGTAGTTTTATGATGCATGAATTTAAAAAAATAGTAGCAGCTCATATAGCAGCAAAAGCAGAAAATATAACAACTGTTTTAGCAACTGTGGTTGCCTTAGATGGTTCGTCCTATAGAAAACCAGGAGTGCGGATGCTTTTATTGGCTAATGGCGAAATGGTAGGGGCAGTAAGTGGTGGTTGTGTTGAAAAGGAAATACAATTACAAGCGAAATCTGTATTTGAAACAGCTATTCCTAAAATGATGACCTATGATGGACGATACCGTCTGGGGTGCGAAGGGGTTTTATATTTATTATTAGAATCTTTTAATCTCTCGAACTTATTTATAGAAACCTTCCATAGCGCGCTTAAGGAGCGACTTAGTTTTAAAATTACCTCGTATTATAAAAAAGAAGTTGTTGCAGAAATAGGCTTAGGAACAAAGGTGCAATTTCAAAATAGCACCTACCCAGTAAGTTTAAAACACCCTTTAAATACAGATTGCAAAATTTTAGAAGAACGCATGTTTCCTTGTTTTAAATTATTAGTTATTGGTACGGAGCATGATGCTGTCGTATTATCTAGTATGGCGCATTTAATGGGTTGGGAGGTAGGTATAGTAGCGCATCCTCTAGAAGCTAAAACAATATCAGATTTTCCTGGTAGTTCTGATTTTGAGCAAATTACACCTGAAAATTATGACGCAAGTGAAATAGATGCACAGACAGCTGTTGTTTTAATGAATCATAGTTACGCCAAAGATTTATTGTTTTTACAAGCGCTACAATATAGTACTCCTGCTTATGTTGGGATATTAGGGCCTATGCACCGCAGAGAAAAGCTACTTGGTGAAATTATAGACAAAAACCCAGAAGTTTCAGAACAGTTTATAGATATTATTCATGGACCTGCCGGCTTAAATATTGGGTCTGTAACACCCCAAGAGATAGCGCTTTCTATTTTAGCGGAAATTATGGCGGTAGTGCGTAATGAGAATCCAATGTTTCTGAAAGATAAAGTAAATCAATATTCTAATTGATGCAGAAAATAGCTTTATTATTATTAGCCGCAGGAGCATCTTCTAGGATGAAAGATCATATAAAGCAATTGTTACCTTATAAGGATTCCACTTTGTTAGAACACGCTGTTAAAAACGCAAAGTCGAGTAAGGTATCTGAAGTTTTTGTGGTATTAGGGGCTAATTATGATACGATCCTTGCAACTACAACCTTAGAAAAAATATCTATCATAAGAAATGAGGAATGGCATTTAGGTTTGGGGAGTTCAATAGCTAAAGGAGTGGCGTATATAGATAGTTTATCGCAAAACTATGAGGCCATACTTATTGGGTTAGCAGATCAACCTTTAATGGATGCTACATTTTACAATCAACTCATCACTTTATATCAAGAAACAAAATCAGATTGCGTAGCTACTAATTATGGTTTTAAGAAAGGGGTGCCCGCTTTATTTTCGAAGATGCATTTTGGTATTCTAGCGGGTTTGAATCAAGATTCTGGCGCACAAAAGCTTTTGATTGATAAAAAAACACTTAGTATTGATAGTGCCGCTAAACATACGGACATAGATACATGGGAAGACTATCAATGGTTGCTAAATAAGATAGCGCAGTAATCTTATTGCTTCGAATTTAGCTCTAAAGTACTTGCAGTAGTTTCTTTACCGTAATCTTGAAAAATTCCACAAGAGTTTTCTTTCTTAATTAAAGAAGGAGCTTCTTTTCTTTTTGCTAATGCTTCAATTTCTGGAGATAAATACGTCATAACCCTGAAAATTTATTAAATTATATTTTTTTAACGCACACAGTGTTACATTGTTGTGTTTGTTAGGGCGAAATTAGTTAAAATATAACTTTGAATCGACGTATTGTTATTTATTTAAGAATCTATTCACGTAAAATTAACAATTCTAAAAATACATACGCATTGTAAGGCGTTAAAGCACCAATAATACCAATTATTTTATATCCTTTTCATTTTCTGTTTTTTAAATCAAAAAAAGCTACCTATCTTTGCATAAGCATTGAGAGTTATAAAACAGCTCATTATCTGCGCGTTGTTGCAACTTCTTTATAGATTATTAGGCAAATCATATTTACCAATCGTTCATTTTGAATTTCAATAACTCCACGACGGCTTATCACAAGCAAGTCTTATATTAATTTAAACTTATAATTTTAATGGCGAGAGCACAAGAAACCTTTGGTAAAAAAGAACGAGAGAAGAAGCGTTTAAAAAAACGTGAAGAAAAGGCTAAGAAAAAAGAGCAACGTAAAGCAAGCGGAGAGCAAGATAGCATGTTTGTTTACGTAGATGAGAACGGGCATTTAGTAGATACGCCACCGGATCCATCAAAGAAAGTAAAAGTAGATGCTGAGAGTATTGTTCTAGGTATACCTAAGAAGGAAGAAAGTGACGAAGAAATAGATCCAGTACGTAAAGGTCGTGTTGAGTTTTTCAACGATTCTAAAGGATACGGATTTATTAAAGATTCTGAAACTCAAGAGAAATTCTTTGTACACGTTCAAGGGTGTCTTGAAGAGATCAAAGAGAACAACATGGTTCAATTTGAACTTGAGCGCGGCATGAAAGGAATGAATGCTGTAAGAGTCAAGAAAGTATAAACAGACTAAAAAAATCATACAAAAAAAGGGTGTTCATTTGAACACCCTTTTTTTATTCCTCTTTATCCAGTACTGCCAGAGCTAATCGTATTTTAAAATAATCTATTTGTTCATCAAAATGATCAAAGTAAGGCTTTAAGGCTGTAGGTTCATCTAGTGCTATTTTCGCCTTTTTTACTGCTTCAACTTCACTTTTACTTACAAAATCAAAAATATTTATAGGTTTACCTTCTCCGTATAGTTTCGCGATATGTGAATATATGGTAGGCGATTTTAAATTTCGTTTTTCAGAGATTTCATCAATTGTTAGTCCTTGTTGATACAGCTCATAGGTTACTTTATGGGTATCCGATTTTTTAGCTTTTTTTTCATTATTAAAAGCGATGATTTCCTTGATAAAGAGGTCTCCATATACTTCTAATTTTCGCTGCCCGACACCGCTTATTTCTAGAAACTCATCATCAGATAGTGGTCTAGATTGTTCTATGGCTTGTAAAGTAGCATCACTAAATACCAAATAAGCAGGGATATCTTCTTCCAAAGCAATTTTATGCCTTAGTAGGCGCAAACGTTCAAATAAGTCACCCGTTTTTTTCTTTTTAACAGTTTTCTCCTTTGGATTACCAATTTTCTCCAGAGCTTCAACTGGTTTTGTTAAAGAAACTTTAGCTGCTTTGAAGAGTACATTTTTAGAAAATTCCGTGAGTTGTAGGGCATTGTGATTTTGAAAGGCAATTTCGGCATAACCTTGGTTAATGAGTTGAATGATATAATGCTGCCAGTCCTTCCAAGAAATATCATGGCCTATTCCATAAGTTTTAACTCCCTCTAGACCTTTTTCGATAATTGTAGCGTTCTTAGCGCCGCGGAGCACGTCAATAATAACACCTGTAGCCTCAGATTCTTTTACCCTAGCAATGGTAGATAATATTTTTTGGGCAATTATAGTGCCGTCAAATACTTGCGGCGGACTTTTGCAAACATCGCAATTGCCGCAGTTTTCAGCGAGTAGTTCGCCAAAATAACTCAGTAGAATTTTTCGTCTGCATGTGGTTGCTTCCGCAAATTGCTTCATGCGCTCTAATTTTGCAATTTGCACTTCTTGGTTAGAAGCCCCTTCTGTAAATCTCCTTAACTGTATTACATCAGCGTAACTATGAAAGAGTAGTGCGCTTGCCGCCATCCCATCACGGCCACCACGGCCAATTTCTTGGTAATAACCTTCAATATTTTTAGGCATGTTATAGTGAATAACCCAACGTACATTAGATTTATCTATTCCCATTCCAAAAGCAACAGTAGCACAGACAATTTTGGTTTTATCAAAAATAAAATCTTCTTGAACTTTTGTACGTTCATCAAAGGTAAGTCCGGCATGGTAGGCGTCAGCTTTTAAGCCTTTAGCCTTTAGTTTACTCACCAATTGTTCTGTAGTTTTTCTACTCAGGCAATAAATAATTCCGGAAGATTTAGGTCTTTTTCCAATAAAACTAAGAATTTGCTCTACACGACTATCGGCCGGTCTAACAGTTAGACTTATGTTTTTACGATCAAAAGAAGTAATAAATTGTTCTGCTTGTGGTATTGCTAATTGCGTTACAATGTCTAAGCGTGTTGCTTTATCTGCAGTTGCGGTTAACGCTACAATTGGAGTATTGGGCATTTTCTTTTTTAAAAAACCTAGCTGCTGATACGAAGGTCTAAAATCATGTCCCCAAGAAGAAATACAATGGGCCTCATCTATAGCAATACAACTAATATAGGTTTCATTCAGAATATTATCTAAGGCTGGCATACTTTCTGGAGCTACATAGATAAGGTTTAATTCTGACTTTACAATTTTATCTATAATTCCTTGTTGCTCTTCGCTAGATTGGCTACTGTTAAAATAAGCCGCTGCAATACCATTGGCATTACAACCATCTACTTGATCTTTCATTAAAGCGATTAATGGAGAAACTACTAAAGTAGTTTTAGGGAATAGTAAAGAAGGGAGCTGAAAACAAATAGATTTTCCGCCACCCGTAGGCATGATTACTAAAGCATCTTGTTGATTTAATACGGCAGATATGATGGCTTCTTGCTGTGGCCTGAAACTATCGTAACCAAAGTATTTTTTTAAATTAGGAAGTAGTTGTGCTTTGTATTCAATAATTGACATAAAATAAAAATCTATTTGGTAAAATTACGTGATTTATAAGATTGATGAAATTTAAGAGGCGAATTTTAAGCGATAAATTGCCAGGCAATAAATCTGCTTTTTTTGTTTCCTTGCTCCATTTCTATGGTTTTATAATGCGCATTTGCTTTCCGTAATTGCTTGTGTATTTTTGGTAAATTTTCGCTCTTAGAAACTAGGCAAGTAAACCAACCCACCTGCTTTTTAAATAGCAGGCTTTGCTTAATCATTCTTTTAATAAATAATGCTTCGCCACCATTACACCAAAGTTCATTTGCTTGTCCACCAAAATTTAATTTAAAATCGGCATGGACATGTAGATTGTTAAGTTTTCTACGTGTCCCAGCATAAGCTTCTTTTTCAGAGGCATGAAAAGGAGGATTACAGAGGGTAACATCAAAATATTCATCTTCCTTTATAATTCCGTTGAAAATATCGGCATTTGATTCTTGTGCTCTTATTTGAATATGTTCTTTAAATTCTGCCGCATTTTCTTGTGCAGCGTTAATGGCTGTAAGGTCTATATCACTCCCTATCATATGCCACCCATAAATTTGTGTGGCAAGAATCGGGTAAATACAATTTGCTCCAGTACCTATATCTAAACCTTTCACTTTTTTTATAGTAGGATCAGAAGAAAGCAAATCAGCTATATGATGTATGTAATCTGCCCGCCCTGGTATTGGCGGGCATAGGTATCCTTTAGGAAGGCTCCAAGAATGTACCTTATAATGATGTTTTAGGAGGGCTTTGTTGAGGGCCAAAACAGCATCCGGATTTGAAAAATCGATACTTTCTACATTAAATTTATTAAGAATAATAAATTCAGCTAGAGGTTCAAAGCTATTTTTTAAGGTCTGAAAATCGTAAGGAGCGTGGTGTAAATTTTTTGGATGCAAATTATATTTTTATCTTGCAAAGATAGGTATGTTAAGTTGCTTGGCAATAGCAAAGCAGAATACCATACCTTTGCAAAAATAAACAAGTTTTCCCATGAGTTCTTTTGAAGATTTCAATTTAAAAAAACAATTAAATTACGCAATTGAAGATTTAAAATTTTCAACACCAACACCTATACAAGAAGCGGCTTTTTCTGTGGTTATGTCAGGGAAAGATATTGTTGGAATTGCACAAACAGGTACTGGGAAAACAATGGCTTACATGTTGCCAATATTACAAGAATTAGGTTTTTCTAAGCAAGTACATCCTAGAGTTCTAGTATTAGTTCCCACAAGGGAATTAGTATTACAAGTGGTGGAGAATATAGAAAGCTTTGCTAAATATATTAACGTACGGGTATTAGGAGTGTATGGCGGTGTTAATATAAATACGCAAAAACAACAATGCGTTCAAGGAACGGATATTTTGGTGGCAACACCAGGAAGATTGTATGATCTAGCCCTTTCTAAAGCTGTAAAATTAAAAGAAGTAAAAAAATTAGTAATTGATGAAGTAGATGTAATGTTGGATTTAGGATTCCGTTTCCAACTGATAAACATCTTTGATTTACTCCCCGCAAGAAGGCAAAATATTATGTTTTCTGCGACGATGACGAGTGACGTAGACGCACTTATCGATGACTTTTTCGTTGCACCAGAAAAAGTTTCTATTGCAGTGAGTGGTACTCCGTTAGAGAATATCGCACAGGTATGTTATGCGGTTCCTAATTTTTATACCAAAGTAAATTTATTGATTCGTTTATTGAAGGATAAGGATACCTTTAAAAAAGTGTTAGTTTTTGTTGGTAATAAGCGTTTTGCAGACAAGGTTTTTGAAGAAATGGAAGAAGCTTTTGGAAGCGAATCTTGTGTAATTCACTCCAATAAGTCTCAAAACTATAGAATGCGCTCCATTCGTCAGTTTGATGAAGGCCAGAATCGTATTCTGGTAACTACCGATGTTATGGCACGTGGTTTAGATTTGGATAAAATTACGCATGTAATCAATTTTGATACGCCAAATTATCCTGAAAACTATATGCATAGAATTGGTAGAACGGGTAGGGCGGAGCACCAAGGTAATTCTGTTTTATTTTATACAGAAAAAGAAGAGGCTTCTAAAGATGACATTGAAACTTTAATGGACTTTAAAATTCCATTACTTACAATACCTGAAAATGTAGAAATCTCAGAAGAGCTTATAGCGGAGGAGCGCCCTAGAATTATTGAGACAGATAATCCTAACCAAACGACACTTGCCTCTCAGGGTAGCTTTCATGAAAAGAAAGAGAAGAATAAAAAAACAAATCAAGGAGGTTCTTACCAACGCATTATCGCTAAAAAATATAAGAAGCCTAAAACTAAGGGAGATAAGAACTATAATAAGAGAAATAAGAAGAAGTAAGAATATAATCCCTATATTTAGCTCCAACCAATCTTATTATACTTAATGAAATCATTCACAATAGCAGATATAAATGCTGTTATCAACGGAGTTATTTTAGGGAATACTTCAAATGAAATTACTGCTCCTGAGCAATTAGAAAAAGCAACAAAACATAACATTAGTTTTATCGGAAATCGAAAATACGCTAAGCTTTGGCCTTTATCAAAGGCTTCTGTTGCGGTTATCGATGAAAAAATGGAGCTAGAACCTGGAGACAACAGAGCGCTTATAAAAGTAAAGTGTGCTGATTTGGCCATGGCTCAAATTCTGGAATTTTTCAATCCAGGAAGCCCAATACTCGAGGAGGATGTTCACCCTAGTGCTGTGGTACATGCTACTGTTACCTTAGGTAAAAATGTACAAATTGGCGCTAATGTTTACATTGGAAAAAATGTAACTATTGGTGATGGTACCGTTATTTACCCGAATGTAACGGTCATGGATGATAGTGCTATAGGAATGGCATGTGTTATTTGGTCTGGTACGGTAATTAGAGAGCGTACGCAAATAGGCCACCAATGTATTTTTCATACGAATGTAAGCATCGGAGCAGACGGTTTTGGTTTTAGGCCTAGTCCGGATGGTAGAGGATTGGTTAAAATTCCTCAGATAGGAAATGTGGTAATTGGTAATGGTGTAGAAATTGGAGCTAACTCTTGTGTAGATCGTGGAAAATTTAGTTCTACCATCATTGGTGATGGTACTAAAATTGATAATCTCGTGCAAATAGGACACAACTCTGTCTTAGGGCGTTCTTGTATCATGGCTGGTCACAGCGGTTTAGCGGGTTCTGTTACTTTAGGTGATGGTGTTATTATAGGAGGTAGTGCTTCTATAAAAGATCATACTACTTTGCATTCTGGTGTAACGGTAGGTGCTGGCTCTGGGGTTATGGGTGACGTTCAAGCCGGAAAAACGGTATTAGGATACCCTGCTTGTGATTCACGAGATATGCTCAAACAATGGGTAGCATTACGTAAATTAGGGAAAGGCGCTTAATTTTGTAAAACTTTCATCTAGTTAAGCTTACTTTTAATCAAAAAACTCAATTGTTTTTTAGCAATAATTTGTAAAGCCCTCTTAAAGGCTTTAATTTTGTGCTCCCCCTAGAAAAGGATATTTATGACGGAGACAGCAACAGGATTGCAAGAAAAAAAATCAGATAAAGAACTGTATAGCTACCAGCAGGGAGCGATCAACAAAATCTTTGAAAAATTTGATACTGCGGCAGATAATTATCACTTGCTGTATCAATTGCCTACGGGTGGAGGAAAAACCGTTATTTTCTCTGAAATGGTTCGGCAGTATTTAAAAAACCACAAGAAGAAAGTATTAGTGATGACGCACCGTGTAGAGCTGTGTAATCAAACATCTACTATGCTTACCAATTTTGGGGTACCTAATAAGGTGGTAAATAGTAAAGCTAACCTAGACGACCAAGACCAATATATTTGCTTTGTAGCAATGGTCGAGACCTTGAACAATCGTTTAAATGATGGTAAATTAGATATTTCAGATATCGGTTTAGTTATTATTGATGAAGCGCATTACAATTCATTTACCAAGTTATTTAAATTTTTCGAGAATTCTTTTGTTCTAGGAGTAACGGCAACCCCGTTAAGTTCTAGTAAAGAACTTCCGATGAAAGATAATTATGATGAGTTGATCACAGGGGAATCAATTCAATCTTTAATTGAGAATGAATTTTTAGCACGTGCTGAAGTATATCAGTATGATATGGGATTAACCTCTCTAGAGGTGGGTTCAAATGGAGATTATACGGTTAAATCATCGGAAGACCTCTATACCAGTCCTGCAATGTTAGATAAAACTTTGCAAGCGTATTTAAAACATTCTAAAGGGAAAAAAGCATTAATCTTTAATAATGGTATTAATACGTCTATTCAGATTTATTATACCTTTAAAGCAGCGGGTTTACCTGTAATGCATTTAGATAATACGGCGACAAAAAAACAGCGTAAGCAAATTTTAAAATGGTTTAAAGAAACTCCAGATGCTATTCTTTCTTCTGTAAGTATTTTAACCACGGGTTTTGATGAACCTACGATAGATACTATTATTCTAAATAGAGCAACAAAATCTCTTACGTTATACTACCAGATGATTGGTCGTGGATCCCGTATCCTTAATAATAAATCGGCTTTCAAAGTAATAGATTTAGGAAATAACTACCATAGATTTGGTCCTTGGGGAGCAGATTTGGATTGGCAAATGATTTTCAAGTCTCCTAATTTCTATATGGAGCGTCTTCAGAATGATGAAGATATAGAAAGTAACTTTAGGCATGAGATGGCCGAAGAAATTCGGGCACAATTCGCAAAGTCAGAAGAAGTGTATTTTGATATTAAAGAAGTATATACGGATGCTACCTATAAAGGAGAGTCTTCTAAAGTGGTTCTCGAGCGCTCTATAGAACAGCATGGTAGAATTTGTATAGAAAATAGCGAAGATGTCTATGATGCCTTAGGTTTAGCTAAATTGCTAGATGAGGATATTGATTATAGAATTCAGAGTTATGCAAAATGTATAAGCCGTAGTACGTTTAATTTTTTGAAATGGTTGAAGGATGATTATAAGCTTAAACTAAATTCGTACTTACGTCAAAATTTTGATGAAGTTTTTGAGGAGATCAACGGATATCCACCAGAAGAATAGAAAAAATATAAACATAAAAAAAGCACTAGTTACATCTTATAATTAGTGCTTTTTTGCGTTAAGAGGTATTCGAATTCTATTGAAATAACTCTAATTTTACTTGCTCGTAATAACTGTCACTAATCGGAATTAAGGTCTCATTTATAAAAAGATCTCTTCCTTTTAAAGAAGTTACCTTGGTTTTATTGATTATATATGAGCGATGAACGCGCATAAATTGTGATGTCGGAATTTGTTTTTGCAAGGCTTTTAGAGATTGCAAACTCATGATTTTTTTACTTTCCGTGTAAAAGGTAACATATTCACTATCACTTTTTATATACAAGATATCTGCATATTTCAATTTATAGAGATCGTAGCCAGATTTTACGGTAATACTGTCTTCAGCGTTTTCAACAGGTGCATTCTCGCTTTTTACTTTATTAACGGCGGTTAAAAAACGATTAAAAGTGATAGGTTTTAAAAGATAATCTACCACATTTAGTTCGTACCCCTCTAAAGCATATTCGGTATACGCCGTGGTGAAAATAATATTAGTATCAGCACCTATAATTTTGGCAAAATCGGTTCCATTTATAGCGGGCATTTGAATGTCTAAAAAAATTAGATCTATAGAAGAATTCTTTATTAATGGTAAGGCTTCCAAAGCATTCTCATATTCACCGATTAGCTCTAAATTTGGTGTATCTGATATGTATTTTATGATTAAAGCTCTTGCTAATTCTTCATCATCTATGACGAGACATTTAATTTTACGCATTATAAATTTAATTTTAAACTTACTTTAAAACGATCTGGAAGATTTTCAATAGTAAGTTCGTGTTTATTCGGATACAAAATAGCTAATCTTTTTTTAACATTCTCTAGCCCTATACCGCCAACTTTATCTTTGTTTTCTACAAGTTCAGATGTACTATTTTCAACTTCAAAATAAATTTCATCGAGTTTACTGATTACTTTTATATGTAGAAAAGTACCCGCAACTTTTTCTATATTACTGTGTTTAAACGCATTCTCTACAAAAGGAATTACAAGCATGGGAGCAATCAAAATTCCTTTAGAACCTATTTCATAGGTCGTGGTAATCGGATATTTTTTACTGCTTTTCGTTGTAAATAATTTAATATAGTTTTCTATGTATGATATTTCTTTTGTTAAAGGTACAAAAGCTTGTTCGCAATCATAAAGTACATAGCGTAACATATTGGCCAAATAACTAATAGATTCTTGCGTTTTTGTAGCACTTATCGCAGATAACGCATAAATATTATTCAAAGTATTGAATAAAAAATGTGGATTGATCTGGGATTTCAGTAGTTTGAGCTCTGTCGCTAATCGTTCATTATTATTCTTTATAGTTTCTTCTTCTTTTTTTTGGGCATAGAAAAGCGTTTCTAAAAAGGTGCCTAATACAGCAGAAACGGCCAAGAGTAAAAAGTGAATTAAAAATTTAGAAGGAATACCGCCTCTAGGCACTCGTTTAATTAGATTTTCTGCTCCCGGCATTCGTGGGGGGATGCGCGGTGGCGGCAATGAAAAAAGCGAAGAACTTATACAGCTTCCTAAAACTATTGCCGCAAGCCCAAAGAGCATGAATAATAAGTATTTCTTTTTGAACAATAATTTTGGGGCTGCAAAATAGATTAGACCCGCCAATAAAAGTATTTGAAAGATTACAGAAAGTAGGTTTTCTCTAAAAAACCCAAAATCAAAACTTTGGGTAATCCACAGCACTAACCATATAATTATCCATAATAAGGATTGGAATACAAATCTTTTCGTAGCTTTCATACCGCAAATAAAAGTAAAATAAATTTAGAGGATTATGGTTTTTGAGGTGGAATACTTTCTGTAAATATTCATTTACTGATTGGGATTGGCGTTTAACAGATTATTACGCTTTGTTAGTTGATTCATGAAAATTCACATGTTTCTTTTTCTGAAATTTGAAATAGATATTAATGCAATAAAAATTAAAAACATGAAAAATAAAGTAATTCAATTAGGTGTAATGGGGGTATTCTTATTAATGTTTTCTTGTGGTAATGCACAAGAGAAGGAAAAAGGAAAAAAGCCGCCCACTTTTTCAGAGCTTCTTGAAAAAATGGATAAGAATGAGGATGGTAAGCTTTCTAAAGATGAAATAAAAGGACCTCTTAAAGATAACTTTGATGCGGTAGATACAGATGAAGATGGTTTCATTACGGAGGAAGAAATGAAAAATGCTCCAAGACCAGAACGTCCTAAGCGTAACTAAACCCAACTAGTACTAAATTTAAAACAATACCATGAGAAAAAAGAAATTAATATTTACCTATGTACCTGCAGCTGTAGGAGTTCTAAGCGCGTTATTTGCATTTACAGCCTGTAGTAATGATAGTTCAAGTGATGATAATGCGTCTGAAGAAATAGAGGAAGAAACGGTAACAGAATTACATGCTGCTTATGCAGCCTTTAATAGTGACGCAACTACTATTTATTTAGACGGCTCCAATGTAGTTATAGAAACTACAGGATTACCAGATCATGAAACCGTATATTGGGGAGAGGGTAATGATCTTTATTTAGATGAACCAGATGTTCAGGTTACGCCAAGTATTATGTCTAGTAATAATAATGCAACGACGATCACTGTTGATGCTACTCCAAATTTATCAGGAAGTACTGTAGATACAGAATTAAATACTATTGGCATTGCAGTGAGCGGTGCTTCTATATTTAACGATCAAGAAGGAGCAGGAACTTTAGATCAAGCAGCAGGTAGTTTAGATTGGACGGGAGCACATATTGGCCCCGGAGTATATCACTATCACTTAGAGCCTAAAGCATTTACAAATGATGATGCTAATTTAGTCGGTGTGCTTTTAGATGGTGTTTTTCTTTATGGAAGACAGTGTGATGCTACAGGGACTTATCCCACAGATTTAGATGCCTCTGGTGGGCACACCAGTACAACACAATATACAGATGGGGCAGAAGAATATCATTATCATATTATCAATGAATTATATTCTAACACCGGATCTTATATAGCTTTTGCAGGTCCTTACCAAGGATATTAATAGCGTTTAAACCATCTATTATGAAATCATTTTTTTTACTATTCCTTCTCCTTATTCTGGTGCAATGCATAGAAAGTCCTTCGGAAGATAAGGCACGTTCTGTGGTAAACATCACCAATGAAATGAAAGCTCCGAAGGTGGTAGATAGTTTAACGGTGTTAAATAAAAACTTGATTCTAGATCAATTGAAAGGAGTTTGGTTTTACAATCAGAATCCCTTTAATGGATATGCTGTTAAATATTACTCCGATGGAACCTTAAAGGAAAAAATCGGATTTATTAACGGTAAAAGAGAAGGAGTAGCGAAAAGATGGTCGGAAAATGGTGTACTGCGCTGGCAAGTAAATTATAAAAAAAATAAATTGGTAGGCACCTATAAAACCTGGTGGGAGAATGGTGCACTAGCCGAAAAATCTACCTATAAAAATGGTGTTTTAGAAGGAGAGCAGCAGTATTGGTATGATAGCGGTCAATTAGCGAAATTGCGCCAATTAGAACAAGGGAAAGAAAATGGAATGCAACAGGCGTGGTTAAAAAACGGCACCTTATACGTGAATTACGAGGCAAAAAACGGACGTGTTTTTGGCTTAAAGCGTGCTAACTTATGTTATCAATTAGAAGATGAAGTGGTGGTTAGAAATGATGATGTAAAAAGATAAAGCTATGTTAAAATATATCGCTATTTTATTTCTTGTAATAAGTGCAAGTTGTAAAGAGACTCCCAAGAAAGAAGATGTTGTCGTCGTGGAGACCAGTAGGGTAGAGAGCCTGCCTTTTTATAAGGAAGCGTCTTTTACACCTCATTGGATTACACCAAATACACCAGAGGAAAAAGCATTTCATAAAATTCCAGATTTTAAGCTCGTTAATCAGTTAGGAGATACGCTTACCCAACAAAATTTTGATAATAAAATTTATATTACGGACTTTTTCTTTACGAGTTGTCCGGGCATTTGTCCGCAAATGACGAATAGTATGGTAGCACTTCAAGAAAAGTTTAAGAATGATCCTAACATTTTGTTTTTATCACACTCTGTAACGCCTACCATAGATACGGTAGAGGAGTTGGCGAAGTATGCCAAAAGGTTTGGAGTTATAACTAACAAATGGCATTTGGTAACAGGAGACAAAACGGAGATTTATAATTTGGGAAGAAATGAATATTTCGTAGAAAATGATTTAGGCATCCCAAAAGATATAAATGATTATTTACACTCTGAGAATTTTTTATTGATTGATAAAAATAAACATATTAGAGGTATTTACAACGGACTTAACCGGGCGTCTATGGCACAATTAGTTGTAGATGTACAAGCGTTAGAAAAAGAAGGGTAAGCGCTCGTGGTACCTACTTAAAATTAGAAAATTAGAGATTTAATTAGTAAATGGATGAGAAATTTATTTTTTTCATCCATTTTTTTGCTTTAAAACGTCTTAAAACGTTAAGTTTTTATAAAAAGTGCTAATATTTTCTTTGAACCATTTTACAAGCCATAAGTTTGTACTTAATTAAAGTTGAAATTTACAAATATCACAAAATTATGAGTAAAGTTAAGGAGAATGATACGGTTCAAGTACATTATACTGGAAAACTAAACAACGGAGAAATATTTGATAGCTCTTTAGAAAGAGAACCAATAAAAGTGACACTAGGTCAAAAAAGTTTGATTCCTGGTTTTGAGAATGGTTTAATTGATATGGCAGTTAATGAAAAGAAAACTATTGTTATTCCTTCATCGGAAGCATATGGTGAGGTAAATAAAGAATTATTTCAAAGTGTTCCTAGAGCAGATTTACCTGAAGATATCAAACCAGAGGTTGGTATGGGGCTTATGGCTAAGAATGCAGACGGGACAGAGCGTCAATTACGTGTTGTAGATGTAAAAGAAGATGCTATCATTATTGATGCAAACCACCCTTTAGCAGGACAAGAGCTTACTTTTGAGCTAGAAGTTGTTGCTATTGGATAATTTTTTTGAAACAAAAAATCCATTGAAGAACTTTGGTCGTATATGAGTATACAAAACAGAAAGTTCTTGCGGAAATGTTTTATAATTCAAAAAGACCAGTCATTTGACTGGTCTTTTTTTGGTTTAGTTTGGAATTCTTTGAGTATAGAATTACAATTTTTAAATATTAAATATAATTGCGGGATAATAGTAGTTAAGCGGCTATAGAAATTACTACTAATAGCACTAAGAATAAGAGTATAGATTTTCTCATAGGGTTGTGTTTATGGGTTTATACTGCTAATATTGGCATTTATTTAAGAAACCAGAATTTAATTAGTTCCACCGTCAAATTTTTCGATAAACCGCTGATTACAAGAGAATCAAACTATTTTAAGTGTATGAAAATTAATTCTGAAAATTATCAGCATAATAAATAGACATAAAACCAATTAATTAATGTAGTTTCGCGCCTGATTTTGAAAAAGTTAAGAGAATGAAACGCATCAACGAGTATAAGAAATTGTTTTCTATTGAAAATGAGATTGATTTAAAAGGATTAAAGAATACATACCGTGGTTTAGTAAAGCAATGGCACCCAGATAAATTTCTCGAAGGCGATGTGCAAAAAGAAGAAGCTGAACTAAAAAGTAGACAAATTATTGATGGATACCATTTTTTAGTAAGTATAGCTCCAGAAACTAAAGCTGCTAATTTAGAGGAGTATACTAAGTTAACAAATGAGTCTGGGATCTTAGATTTTCAACATAAAGGCTTATTGTTGGAAATTACGTTTTTAGACGGTTCTACTTACGAGTATTTTGGAGTGCCTAAAAATATCTACGTGAAGTTAATTAACTCTCCAAAGCAATATCGCTTTGCTAAAAGAAGCATATTTAATAGCTACTTATACAGAAAATCTAAAAAGAATTTGCAAGAAGCATAAATCATTTTAGAACCCAATAGAAAAACCTTGTAATTTAATTGCAAGGTTTTTTTTTATCCAAATTTTAAAATTCTATTCAAACCTACTTGATGTAAGAGCTATTTAAAAGTATTAGTTCATCAGAACTAAATGAACTAATCGCTATATTTTTAGAAACTTATTCTTAATCTTGTATGGAATTTAAAAGTGACGATAACAGTATGGCAAAGTCTTCAAATACCGTATTAATTATTTTAGCGTTTTTCGCTATTTATGTCATCTGGGGCTCTACATATTTGCTGAATAAAATCGCCGTAACAGAACTACCAGCTTATATGCTTGCAGGAATTCGTTTTACCACTGCTGGATTATTAATTTTTGGTATTTGCAAGGTATCGGGTATCTCTATACGGATTACTAAAAGACAATTTAGAAATAGTACTATTGCTGGGTTTCTATTTTTAACCTTTGGAAATGGTGTTTTTGTATGGGGGTTGAAGTATGTAGACAGCAGTTTTGCAGCCTTAGAAGTAGCCTCTATGCCACTTATAGTATTACTATTAATGCGTATTGTAGATGGCAAAAAAATTCAACCTATGTCTATTGTAGGTGTTTTTTTAGGAATCATCGGGATTTATCTATTGGTAAGTCAGAAACAAATAGTGCAGCAAGAAGATTCTCTATTGGGAATGATCATTATATTTTTTTGTGTATTAGGATGGTCTACAGGAAGTTTATTTGTGTCTAAAGCAAATTTACCTCAAAGTTACTTAGTTAATACGGCGTACCAAATGGTTACCGCAGGCGTCACTTTAGGAATAACGAGTTTAGTTTTGGGAGAAAACTGGACATGGCCTAGTACGTGGAGCGGACCCGTACAATGGTCTATGGGCTTACTCATTATTTTTGGGAGTATCGTTGCTTTTTCTGCTTTCAATTACTTATTAAAAACGGTATCTCCAGAAAAGGTGTCGACTTCTAGTTATGTAAATCCTGTAATAGCCTTACTTTTAGGCTGGTACATATTGGATGAAAATATCACAAGCCAATCTATTGTTGCAGCTGCAGTTTTGCTTACGGGAGTATACTTTATAAATACGAAGAAAAAATTGGTAATGTTTTCTAGATTCAAAGGAAAATTAAAGAATAAATCAGAAGCAATCAAATAAAGAAACCCTAAACAAAATAGGTATGTTAGCCATAAAAAATCTTCTTAGTGTTCTGTTGTTTATTTTGGCTTTTAATGCTTGCTCAACACCGGTAACACCCTTATTTAATGGTAAAGATCTGTCTGGTTGGCATACAGATATTCCTGCAAAAGATTCAATTCTTAATGCGCCAAATTCTTTTATAGTAAGAGATGGGATTTTAGTGAGTCTGGGAGAACCTAGAGGGCATCTTATTACGGATAATACGTATAAGAATTATAGGTTAACCGTGGAATATCGATTTACAAAAGAAGCTGGGAATTGCGGAATTTTAGTTCATGCATCTACACCCAGAGCTTTATATGCTATGTTTCCTAAATCTATGGAAGTGCAGATGGAACATGAAAATGCGGGCGATTTTTGGTGTATTCAAATGGATATCACTACTAATAATATGATAAGCCGCAGAGGACCAAAAGAAGAGTGGGGTGTTGTAGAAGGAAAAGCGCGAAGAATTAAGAATTTGACGGAAGGTTCAGAACACGCTTTAGGAGAATGGAACACAATGGTTATTGAGTGTTTCCAAGATAAAATTAAAGTTTGGGTGAATGGCGATTTTGTAAATTATGGCTATAATGCCGATGAAACTAGCGGACAAATTGCCATTCAGGCGGAAGGTGCAGAAGTAGCGTTTAAGACGTTAGATTTAACTCCTATTTCTAGGCTTAGCGAATAATACTTACAAAAGGGCATCTATTTGCACTACACTACCAGGTTCTAACTCCTCTAAAATTTGTGTGCCAATTCTAACTCGAATCAATCGCAAGGTTGGAAAGCCAACAGCTGCCGTCATTTTACGTACTTGCCTAAATTTACCCTCAGTAAGCGTAATGCTAATCCATGAATTGGGGCGATGTGTGCCAATACGTAATTTTTTATCTGGATTGGCTAGGAGTGGAGCATCAAGAAGTGCTTTTACACGACAGGGTTTGGTAATGTATTTTTTTCCTGAAAGTCCAATAAGTACTCCTCGCTCTAGCTGCAGAATATCTTCATGGGGTATTTCACCGTCCAATTGCGCATAATATTCCTTTTCAATGCCAGATTGATTTATGGTATCGCTTAATTTTCCGTCGGTAGTCAGTAATAACAATCCTTCAGATTTTTCGTCTAAACGTCCAACAGGCATAATTCCTTCAGGAAAATCATATAATTCTCCTAAGAAATGCTTTTTACGCGCTTCTTTTTCATCATTTGAGATAAACTGACTCAGCATGCCAAAAGGCTTGTAAATTTTATAGTGAAGGTGTTTTTTCATTTGAAGCAAGAAAGATACAATTAAAGAGGTTTAGCGTCACAAGAATATGCTAAATGCGTTACTAATTTTTCTCATATTTCGTAATTTTAGCTAAAAATAAAATACTATGAAAGATAAAATATTTGAAGCCTATCAATTAAAAGATATCATACTAAAAAACAAAATTGTTATGGCTCCTATGACCCGTTCTAGAGCTGCAAATGAGGGTAATGTAGCCACAGAAGAATTACAAGGAGCATACTATGCACAACGAGCATCTGCAGGATTAATAATCACAGAAGGTTCACAGGTTTCCCAAGATGCCGTAGGGTATGTAAATACTCCGGGTATTTTTACGGATGCACAGGTAGAAGGATGGAAAAAAGTAGTTAAGAAAGTACATGATGAAGACGGTAAGATCTATATTCAATTATGGCATGTAGGACGAATTTCGCATCCTGATTTTCATGATGGAGCATTGCCGTTAGCCCCTTCCGCTGTTAATCCAAATGCGCAATCTTATACGCCAACAGGTTTTAAGGATACGGTTACGCCAAAGGCGATGACCAAAGAAGATATACAAACTACCATTGCAGATTTTAAAAATGCCGCTAAGAATGCTATTGATGCTGGTTTCGATGGCGTAGAGATTCATTCTTCAAACGGATACCTGTTCCACCAGTTTTTTAATGGAACATCTAATGTAAGAACCGATGAGTACGGAGGATCTATTGAGAATAGAGCGCGTTTTTTCTTTGAAGTATTAGATGCTATAAAGTCGGTAATTCCTCAAGAAAAAGTTGGCGCAAGATTTAACCCTTCCTTACACGGAATGTTTGGTATTACAATGGATGAAGAAACCATTCCTACTTTTGAATATATTATTAAGAAGCTGAATGACGAGTATGATTTAGCTTACATCCATTTATCAGAACCTTTTACAGATGTCTCCGAAATTCCGTTTGCCGTTACTGAAATAGCAAGACATTTTAGACCACTATATGATGGTACTTTAATGATTAATTCAGGTTTTACGTATGAAACAGGTAATGCTGTTCTTGAAGCAGGAAATGCAGATTTAGTAGCTTATGGAAAACCATTTATTTCTAATCCGGATTTAGTAGATCGCTTTATTTATAGCGTAGGATTAACAGATTGGGATAGTGATACGTTCTATACCCCAGGGAAAGAAGGATATTTAGATTATCCAGTGAAAACAACACAGGTTAAAGTGTAATTTACCAAAGAGATGAAAGCATAAAAAAAACCTGCAGATTTTAAATCTGCAGGTTTTTTTTTATGAAAGTAAAGCTTCTTTTATTTCAAAGCTTCCAATAATTTTTCAGCTACTTTTTCTGAAGAGGCAGGGTTCTGACCAGTAATTAAGTTACCATCCTGAATAGCATAAGCTCCCCAATCTTCTATTTTAGAATAGATTCCGCCATTTTCACTCAACATATCTTCTACCAAGAAAGGTACAACATCGGTTAAGCCTACAGCAGCTTCTTCGCTATTTGTAAAGCCAGTTACTTTTTTACCTTTTACCAATGGTGTTTTACCATCTACATCCTTAACACTTTTTAAAGCGGCTGGTGCGTGACATACAAAAGCAATTGGTTTCTTTTGTTTATTGAAAGTTTCAATAAGTGCAATAGAAGCTTCGTCATTTGCTAAATCCCATAACGGTCCATGACCACCTGGATAGAAAACGGCATCAAAATCATCTGGATTCATATCTGATAACTTTTTAGTATTTGCTATTCTTTCTTTAGCTTCAGCGTCATCATTAAAACGATCTGTATCTGCGGTAGCCGCATCTGGGCTATCACTGCTAGGATCTATAGGTGCTGCACCTCCATTTGGTGTAGCAATTGTAATTTCTGCACCTTTATCTAATAAGGTATAATAAGGATTGGCAAATTCTTCTACCCAAAATCCTGTTTTTTTCCCTGTATCTCCTAATTTATCGTGAGATGTTAATACAAATAATATTTTCATTTTTTCTTCTTTTTTAGTTGTTATTGTTACTTCTGAATTTTCTTCAGCAGTTTGTTTTGTTTCATTCTTACAGGCAGCACCTGTAATAATACTCAGTACGAGTATTGCAGATTTTATGTAATTCATTAAAAGCGATTAATAAGCCATTTTTACAATTTTCTCCGCATCTTGAGGGGTTAACGCTTGGCGCTCTCCTAATCCTAACCAACCACGATCTGTAAAACGTTTAGAAATTTCTTCGGCAGCACCGTCATAGTTATCAGTGTATTCAGATAATTTTGTTTTAATTCCTAATTGGTGGAAAAAAGCTTCTGTTTTCTCGATTCCGGCATAAGCCTTATCGTCAATACTTCCTTCCGTCACATTCCAAACACGTTCTGCATACTGCGCTAATTTTTCTTTTTTAGCTTCAAAATTGTATTTGTAATGACTTGGTGCAACTACGGCTAAGGTTCTAGCATGATCAATACCAAATAAAGCAGTTAATTCGTGACCCATCATATGTACTGCCCAATCTCCAGGAACTCCTTGTTGAATTAAACCGTTTAAAGCCATGGTACAACTCCACATAAAGTTAGCGCCAGCTTCGTAATCCGTAGGATCTTTAATTACTTTTGGACCTACTTCAATTAAGGTTTGTAAAATACTTTCTGCAAATCTATCTTGTAATAAACCGCCAACAGGGTAGGTCATATACTGTTCTAGAACATGTGTAAAAGCGTCAGTAACCCCGTTTACCAATTGGCATTCAGGAATAGATGTAATTACTAATGGATCTAAGATAGAGAAGGTAGGGAATAGTGCTGGTCCGCCCATAGCTAATTTCTCTTTAGTTTCCTCTCTTGTAATCACAAGTCCAGAATTCATCTCAGAACCTGTAGCAGGTAAGGTAAGAACCGTTCCAAAAGGCATCCCTTTAGTTGGGCGCTCTTTATTTTTTAGCATTTCCCATGGTTCTGCTCCTTCGTATTCTGCAGCTGCTGATAAAAATTTAGTACCGTCAATTACAGAGCCACCACCTACGGCTAATAAGTACGTAATTTTCTCCTCTTTTATCACTTTCAAAGCATCCATTAACACCGCATACTCTGGATTTGCAGGAATACCTCCAAACTCAATAAGGTCAGTATTAGCCAAGGCAGTTTTTACTTGCTCGTAAATACCATTCTTTTTAATACTTCCGCCACCAAAAAGCATAAGCACTTTAGCGTCAGCAGGAATTTCGTTTGTTAATTTTCCGATGGTATCCTTTCCAAAAATTATTTTAGTAGGATTTTTATATTCAAAATTATTCATAGCTTTTTCTTAAATTTTCTTTTTCTCTTTACTTAAATCTTCACAATCATTTTCCCTTTATTTTTCCCATCAAATAGGTCAAGAAAGGCACTAGGAATGTTATCAAAACCTTCTACTACAGTTTCCGTATATGTTAGTTTCCCTTCCGATAACCATATTGATAATTGTTTCATAGCTTCTGGGAATTTATCCGCATAATTAGAAACAATGAAACCTTGCATTAAAGCACTGTTCTTAACTAAAAAAGGTTGAACACTTACTCCTGTAGGAACCTCAGTACTGTTATATACAGAGATGGCTCCACAAATAATCATTCGGGCAAATCTGTTAATATTAAATAGCACTGCATCTGAAATAGGACCGCCAACATTATCGAAATAGATATCTACCCCGTTTGGCGCTGCAGCTTTAATCGCCGCATTCATATCTTTAGTTTCGTTGTAATTGATTCCGGCATCAAAACCAAAATCTGAAGTAAGCATTTCAATTTTCTCATCAGAACCAGCAATCCCAATTACATGTAAGCCTAAAATCTTAGCAATTTGACCCACTACGCTCCCTACAGCACCTGCAGCTCCAGAAATTACAATAGTTTCTCCTGCTTTAGGTTTTCCTATTTCCTGTAATCCCAAAAATGCCGTTAAGCCCGTCATTCCCAAAATACCTAAATAGGCACTTAAAGGAGCGAGGTCTTTATTTACTTTAGTCAAGCCTTCTCCATTAGACACTTGTTGTGTCTTCCATTCTAGCATTCCTGAAAGGTAATCTCCTACTTGAAAAGTGGAGTGCTTAGATACAATTACTTTTGCTACAATCCCTGAACTTATAGGCTTACCTACTTCAAAAGGAGGTACATACGATTTAGCATCGCTCATACGCCCTCTTAAATAAGGGTCCACGGAAACATAACTTGTTTCTAAAAGGAGCTCTCCGTCGTTGATGACCAATTTTTCATCACTCTGTGTAAATTCAAATTCAGAGGCTGTTGGTTTGCCCACAGGTCTTTGTTTTAATAATATCGTCTTATTCATCTTTACTTCTTTTATTCGATTACCGTTACTAAATCTTCAGTACTCTTACGTACTTTAACTAGATTTACTAACCAATCATTAGATTCATCTCTATATCCTATAGGTAACAATACAGCACTACGTAATCCTTTTTCTCTTAATCCTAAGATTTCATCTACGGCAGCAGGATCAAATCCTTCAATAGGAGTGGCATCTACGCCTTCAAAAGCAGCCGCAGTGATAGCTTGAGAAAAAGCAATGTAAGCTTGCTTGGCCGCATGGTTAAAGTTTTCTTCCGCATCTTTCTGAGGGTAAGAACTCAACAACATTTGACGGTAGTTTTCCCAGCCTTCATTTTCAAAACCTCTTATTTTGTTCGTTAAATCAAACATATAATTAATACGTTCTGCGGTGTAGGTATCCCAGGCAGCAAATACTAATAAATCAGAACAGTCTGTGATTACAGATTGGTTCCAAGCTACCGGTCTAATTTTTTCTTTTACTTCTTGATTTTTAATTACATAAATTTCAAAAGGTTGCAAGCCGCTAGAGGTAGGAGCAAGGCGTGCCGCTTCAATAATTCTATCTAATTTTTCTTGCGGTACTTTCTTACCATTCATTGCTTTTGCAGCGTATCTCCACTTCAATTTATCAAGTAATTCCATCTGTATATTTAATTTAGGTTTTAGTATTTATTTTTTTATAATTTGATGCTGTCCCAAGCCGCTTGGTACGCTTCCGTAATTGTTTGTTTATGTATAGAGCATTCCCCACGGTGTTGTGCTAACATTAAAAATGATAGCGGGTTGATGCTGTAGGCATACAATAGGTAATCAGAAATAGGTTTTATAACACCTTCTTCTTTTCCTCGGTGCCAAAGGTCTAAGAGTGGCTGCAAATGCTTAATACCTTCTTGTCTACTTGGTTCGTCTATCATTGGAGTATTATCGCATTGTGCTAAAAACATGGCCTCGTCAGGATCATTTAATTTAAAGTCGGCTATGCGGTTCCATATTAACTCAAATCCGGCTTCTACTTCCATGTTCGTTGTAAATGTTTCAAAAGCATATGCAGAAAAAGCAGTTTTTACTTCTAGGTACACTTTATTCACTAAGTCTTGTTTGCTTTCGAAAAACAAGTAAATGGTTGCGGGAGATACGTTTGCCATTTTGGCAATTTTAGACATAGGAGCAGCGTGGAAACCATCGTTGTTTACTAAACAGATAGTTGCTTTTACTAGCGCTTCTCTTTTGTCTTTACTTTTTTGAAGTTTTGCCATAGTTGTATTATTCTAATACAAAGATATAATTAAAAAATGAACGTTCATTCTTTTTTAAGAATCTTTAACAATTAATTAAGTGTAAAAAATACATTTATAAAGAATATCCATGGTATATTTAGTGCAAGAAAATAAGGAATGAGCTTGTGCTGAAATAGGGTGCAAGTTGCAGTTTATGATTTGGTTATAGTGTGATATCGGAAGAATAATGAACGAAAAAGAAATTAAAAAATATAGTAAGATCTCTAGTACCGAAAGTATAAAAATTGTTCCTTTTGATATTCAGAAGCGGTATACCAGCCCTCATAAACATGATAAATATTTAGAGATTGTTTATTTTATAAAAGGTTCTGGTGCACATTATTTAGATTTTGAAAAATTTGAAATTACGCCACATTCTATTTTTTTCATTAAAAAAGAAGAAGTTCACCATTGGGAAATTACCACAGAACCTGTAGGTTATGTAATATTGATAAAAGAATCGTTTTTAGCACATAGCTTAGATGATACGATCCCTAAGCAATTACTACAATTAACAAGCTCACAACGTATACAGGCAGATGAAAATGATTACTCCCTATTCGCATTATTTTCTGCTTTAACCTGGGAAATGCATCAAAAAAATGTGCTGCAACAGGTTATTGAAGGCGGCTTAAAGGCAATACTTGCTAAAATGGTAAGTTACACCGATGCTTCACAAGCAGAGACAACAGATAAATCGGTCTTGTTTTTAAATTTATTGTCAGAAAAATTAGTAAATAGTGTCTCCTATTATGCGGGTTTACTACATACTAGTGCTCAAAACCTTAATGTGGTCTCACAGAAGGCATTTGGCAAAACGGCTTCAGAGGTTATTGCCGTACATATGATTAAAGAAATAAAAAGGCAATTGATCTATACGAACAAATCTATTAATGCGATTGCTTATGACTTATCGTTTAAAGACACCTCTCATTTTACAAAATACTTTAAAAGGTATGCTTCCTTGACACCACTACAATATCGCAAAAAAGCGATTTTAGAAGTTTAAACCATTTCTTATTCAAATACACCAAATTTTTTGGAGGACGCGCTGATAGATTTGCAGAAGCAAACAAAATCAATAAAATTACCCATGAAAACTAGTTTAAAACTGTTGTGGATACCTTTTCTAATATTCTCTCAAAATATTTTAGCTCAAATCACAGGAACAATTGTTGATGTTACCAATGAAGAGCCTTTAGAGTATGCAACTGCAGCAATTTTTTCTCAAAAAGACAGTGTTTTGGTAACGGGGGTAATCACTTCTCAAGAGGGTACTTTTATTATTAATAACATCTCGCCAGAAACTTATTATTTAGAGGTATCGTTTCTAGGGTATGCTCCCGAAATTATTTCCAATATTGTGATTACAAAAGATAATTTGGCTCACAATATTGGAGTTGTAGGTTTGACCCTTGGAAACCAATTAAACGAAGTCGTTATCCAAGGAGAAAGAGCCACTGTTATTCACAAAATAGACCGTCAGGTATTTGACCCTAAGAAATTTCAAAATAGTCAAGGCGGGAATGCTATTGCTATGATTAAAAATATTCCTTCGATCGCAGTAGATGGTCTTGGTGAAATTAGTGTTCGCGGTAGCAAAGGTTTTGCCATTCTTATTAATGGAAAGCCTACCCAAGGTGATGCTTCGGCTATTTTGGCACAACTGCCCGCAAATGCCTTACAATCGGTAGAGTTAATTACCGCGCCTTCCGCAAAGTATGATCCAGAAGGTAAAGGCGGAATCATAAACATTATTACAAAGAAAGGTGCTACGAATGGCATGTTTACACAAATGAATCTTCGAGGAGCGTTTCCTTCTATTCAAGACTATGATGCGCAAGAAGCGGCACAACGCTACGGGGTTGATGCTACTTTAAATAAGCGTACCGATCATTGGAATATTTCTGCCGGCGCTAGTTACCAGCGCAATGATAAAACGGGTAGGAGAGAGGGAGATGTTTTTATCATCAACCAAGCAGAAAATAAGCAAACATTTTTACCCTCAGACGGGGAACGTAGTTTTGATGATATTAGTTATAACGGGCGCTTCAACGTAGATTTTACGCCCAATACATCAGACAGTTATAGTGTAGGCTTTTACGCAGGGAAACATACGGTAGATCGTTTAGCAGATATCGATTATTATGATAATAATGCTGTAACGCCCATAGGTAGTGAGGATAGAATATATACATTTCAATACTTCAATCATAATTTGAGAACACGTAAGGGCGATTTTGCCCTTGGTAGTTTTGATTATTCGCATGTATTCTCTAACGAATCTAAATTTTCTGCTTCCTTATTATATGAATATACATTCCTTGGTGGCCCTACGGTTAATGAAAATTTAGGAAGTATAGACCGTAGTGTATTGTTTCAGCAAGAATACAACACTAATGATAATCCGTTAAAGGGCTACCGAGCATCTATTGATTATCAATGGAAACCCTTTTCTTTAGGGGTTTTAGAAACAGGGTATCAATACAGAGATTTGGACCATACGGGAGAATTTGTTTACGAACGTGACGGTGTATTAGTGCCCGAATTTTCTAGTGATATTAGCTTGCAAAGAACGCTCCACTCAGGATACGCGCAGCTTACAGGAACAAAAGGTAAATGGGATTATGCTGGGGGTACTCGTTTAGAGGCTATGAATAGGAAGTATTCAGAAGATTTAAAGACGGCAGCCCCAAAAGAAACCTATACCTTAGATTTCGTAAAATTATTTCCTTCTGCATCGCTACAATACGCTTTGTCCGAGGATTCTGATATAAAGACCGCCTATAGTAAGCGTGTAGAAAGAACTACGACTTTGAAAATGAATAGTTTTGCAGAACGTGAACATTCTGAAGTTTTTGAACAGGGAGATAATCAGTTGAAACCAGAATTTATAGACTTACTAGAATTGGGGTATGTCAAGAAATTTGATGGCAATACGACCCTCAATGCGACCGCTTACTATAGACACGTGAATAATGTAATTAATAGGGTGAACACCTTAGCTTACCAAGCTAATGGAGCTGTATTAGATAGTATTTTAAATAGGGTGTATTCCAATGTAGGAAAGAGTAATGCCTTAGGTTTAGAAATAGGAGCGCAGCTGCAACCTATAAATAATTGGTCTACTTATTTAGGAGCAAATGTTTACAGCTATGCCATTGATGGTCTGTTTACTTTTGAGCATCGAGATGGTATTACTAGAGATTATGTGGTGGCTACGGAGGCTACTATTTTTTCAATGAACTTAAACGCTACCTATTCTTTTTGGGAAAATGCTTCTTTGCAATTTACCTTCAATTACCTGTCACAAACCAATACGGCTCAAGGAGAAGATTCCGAATTTTACACCCCTAATTTAGCCTTAAAAAAATCTTTCCTACAAGGCAAACTCAACGCTGTAGTGCAATGGCAAAATATGGATATGGGCTTATTAAAATCAAACGAACAGCGGATTACCACATTCAAGACAGGGGAATTTTATACCACCACCAACTACAGGTATGAGGTAGATATGGTGTCGTTAAATCTTTCGTATACCTTTAATAACAATAAAAACAAAGCTAAGTTTATAAAAAGTGAATTCGGAGAAAAGGAGTTTTAACGAAATCTCATATTAAATAATAAAATTAATCATTAGTTAGCATAGCTGTAGTATTTAGGTTTAAAAAATAGTTTTAACTTTAGGAAATTACCTTTTTCGTTAAGGAATTGAATTCTTCTCGACTAAAAATAAAATCAATAGAGCAAAATGTAATTTTTACAAGCATTTACATTTGATTCGTTAGGACCTATTTAAATGACCAACTACGAGTTAATACATCAATTTGAAAAAACACGAGCGCATTCCGTAGCCCTATGTGCGCCACTCGCGCCAGAAGATTACAATTCACAGCCCGTTGCTTTTGCAAGTCCACCAAAATGGCATTTAGCACATATTACGTGGTTTTTTGAGGAAATGATTCTCAAGAAATACGACGAAAGCTATGTTATTTTCAACAAAGATTTTTCATACCTTTTTAATAGCTATTACCAAACCGTAGGCGAAAGGGCCGCGCGTTCTCTCAGAGGAGCCATGACCAGACCGCTTATTGAGGAAATTTATAGTTATAGAACCTACGTAGATAAGCACATTGTTGCCCTTTTAAAATCTAAATTATCCTTAGAGATAGAAACGCTAGTAACCTTAGGTATTCAGCATGAGCAGCAACACCAAGAATTGTTACTCACGGACTTAAAACATACGTTTTCTTTCAATCCGCTTCATCCTGTTTACCATGAAAAATTTAATCTGGTTCAGGATACTAACAACGAAGAGGGTTGGTTAGCCATGCCCGAAGGTATTTATGAAATTGGCCATCAAGGTGATGGATTTTGTTTTGATAATGAACTAGGAAGGCATAAGGTTTTTTTACATGATTACCAGTTGTCTAAAGGTTTAGTAACCAATGGCGATTTCATAGCTTTTATAGCTGCTGGCGGGTATCAAGAATTTAAATATTGGTTAGATGAAGGATGGTCTTGGGTACAAGAAGAAAAGATTACGGCACCACTTTATTGGATACAGAAAGATGGAACTTGGTTTTACTACACGCTAGCAGGTTTAAAGCCTGTAGATGTAGATGCTATACTCTCTCATGTTTCTTTCTATGAAGCGCAAGCTTTTGCAACGTTTAAGAATATGAGACTCCCAACAGAATTTGAATGGGAAGCAGCATCAGAAAAATTTAATTGGGGAAAACGATGGGAGTGGACTTATTCTGCTTACGTGCCTTATCCTAATTTTAAAATTGCCGATGGCGCTGTAGGAGAATACAATGGCAAATTTATGATCAATACCATGGTACTTCGTGGTAGCTCTGTAGCTACTAGTGAAGGTCATGAAAGAAATACATATAGAAACTTTTTTCACCCAAAATATAGATGGCAGTACACAGGAATCAGACTAGCGAAATAACTATTGATACAGCATTTTTAAGGCATGTTGACTTAGGACTTAATAGTAATCCTAAATTTTTATCATCGCGTTATTTTTATGATGAAATAGGCGATAAGCTCTTTGTTAAAATAATGAATCTTCCAGAATATTATTTGACCCGGGCAGAGCATGAAATTTTAAGAGAGCAGAATAATGCTATTATCAGTGCCTTAGGGGTAACGAAAGACACGTATTTTGAGCTGATAGAATTGGGTGCAGGAGACGGTACAAAGACCAAAGAGTTACTAAAGCCTTTAGTAGCCCAAGGTTTCAAGTTTGATTACCTACCCATAGATATTTCACAACATGCGCTAGACGATCTAGAAGAAAATCTAAAAAAGGAAATCCCTAATCTTTCTGTAAAAACACAACAGGGAGACTATTTTGGGGTTTTAGAGAGTTTTAAGAACAGTGAGCACCCTAAAGTGGTGCTTTTCCTAGGATCTAATTTAGGGAACATGGAAGATGATGAGGCCGCTAGTTTCATGGAGCAGCTTTCTGACAACTTAACTGCAAACGATAAACTTTTTTTGGGACTTGATTGTATTAAGCCATCGGATGTAGTATTACCAGCATATAATGATACGCAAGGCGTCACCGCTGCATTTAATCTAAATTTACTGACTCGAATTAATAAAGAGTTTGGTGCAGAATTTGATATTTGGAACTTTAAGCACGCGCCAGAGTATGATGAGCAATCTGGAATTGCCAAAAGCTTTTTGGTCAGTAAGAAAACCCAAAAAGTGTGGATAGCTGCATTAGACCAGCATATTTCTTTTGAGCAAGGAGAAAAGATACACACCGAGATTTCTAGAAAATATGATGCAGAAATTCTAAAGGCTATTTTAGCGGAAACAGCGATGGTCATTCAAACCAAATTTACGGATAGCCATAACTATTTTGCTGATTATGTAGTAGTTAAAAAATAGCTGTAAAATTATTTTTGAAAGTAGTGGTTCTTCTTTTTTTAGAGCTTTGAAATGTGGAATTAAATCAGGCTAATTTCCTATATTTACAGGGACTAATTTTAAAATAATTACATGAAAAATGTATACACTATGTTTTTACTTACGGTGTTATTTACAAGCTGTAATGACTCCAAAAGTAAAAACGAAACCACTTCACAAAAACCTATGAATACTACTGAGAATCCATTATTGGTAGAAAGTACCTTACCGTATTTTGCACCAGATTTTAGTAAAATTACCAATGATCATTTTAAACCGGCTCTAGATCAAGGTATTGCCTTGCAAGAGAAAGCGGTACAAGAAATAGCGAATGCTTCCGCGGAAGCTACTTTTGATAATACCATCTTGGCTTTAGAGAAAAGTGGCGAAGTTTTAGAACGTGTTTCTAATATCTTTTACGGTTTAACAGGTGCACATACGAATGATACGCTTCAAGCGATTCAAGAAGAAATGGCGCCTAAATTTGCAGCGCTACAAGACGCTATCTTTCTTAATGATAAACTATTTCAAAAAGTTAAGCATTTAAACGAGATTAAAGAAAGTTTAGGTCTAGAAGCAGAAGCTGTAAAGTTAATAGAGAACTATTTTGAGCAGTTTGAAAAAGCAGGAGCAAATCTTTCTCCAGAAGATAAAGAAGTTTTAAAAGGATACAATGCTAAATTAGCAGCCTTAGAAAATCGATTTAATAAAACCTTATTAGAAGCAAATAATAACGGAGTGTTAGTCTTCACTGATAAAGCTGCTTTAGCGGGACTTTCTGAAGCACAATTAAAATCTTTAGAAAATACAGAAGGGGAAGGTTGGAGAATTCCCTTGTTGAATACCACACAACAACCTTTACTACAAAGCCTCGAAAATAGAGCTACGAGAGAAAAATTATTCAAAGCAGCATTCTATAGAACAGATGGCTCTGCGCATGATACGAAGGGTATTATTATAGAACTAGCAGAACTACGTGCTAAAAAAGGTGCACTTCTAGGTTTTCCTAATTATGCTGCATGGAGTCTTCAAGGAACCATGGCTGAAGTTCCAGAGAACGTTTTTAAAATGTTTGAAGGTTTAATTCCTGCAGCTACTGCAAAGGCGACTAATGAAGCTGCAGAAATACAGCAAATGGTAAAAACTAAAGGAGAAGATTTTACTTTAGAAGCTTGGGATTGGAACCACTATGCAGAAATGGTGCGTATCGCCAAATATGATTTGGATGAAAATCAAATTAAACCTTATTTCGAAACAAAAACAGTTTTAGAAAAAGGTGTTTTTTATGCAGCAAGAAAATTATACGGCATCACATTTAAAGAGCGTATTGATATTCCTACCTATCATGAAGATGTATTGGTATATGAGCTTTTTGAAGAAAACGGGGAAGCATTAGGCTTATTCTATGCAGATTATTTTGCAAGACCAAGTAAACGAGGTGGCGCTTGGATGAGCAATTTTGTAACGCAGTCTAAATTGTATGACAAAAAGCCGGTAATTTACAATGTATGTAATTATCCTAAACCAGCTTCAGGAGAACCTGCATTGCTTACGTATGATGAAGTAGAAACTATGTTTCATGAATTTGGTCATGCGTTACATGGCTTTTTTGCAGATCAGCAATACCCTTCATTATCGGGAACAGCTGTTGCAAGAGATTTTGTAGAATTCCCTTCCCAGTTTAATGAAAATTGGGCCTTATACCCTGAAATTCTAAAAAACTATGCAGTACACTACAAAACTGGAGAACAGATACCACAAACGTTATTAGATAAGATTAAAAAATCAGGAACTTTTAATCAAGGGTATAGCTTAACAGAAAACTTAGCAGCTTCTAATTTAGACATGCAATGGCATGTTATTGCAGCAGATACTAAAATTGCAGATGCCAATGCTTTTGAAAAAGAAGCTTTAGCAAAAACAAAGTTAGATGTGGTTAGCGCGGTTCCTCCTAGATATAGATCTACATATTTTGCGCACATCTTTGGGGGTGGCTATGCAGCAGGATATTACTCGTATTTATGGACAGAAATGTTACATCATGATGCCTATAACTGGTTTGAAAATAACGGAGGTTTAACACGTGCAAACGGACAACGTTTTAGAGAAATGGTACTTTCTAGAGGAAATACGTTGGACTTAGAGCAGATGTATAAAGATTGGAGAGGTTCTGATCCGCAAATTGCACCAATGCTTACCGCTAGAGGTTTAGAATAGAAATTTACTATCGTATATCATATATAAAGGAGCTCCTAGGGGCTCCTTTTTTTATAGCTATATTTTTGAGTTCTTCTCCATAAATAGTTGTTTTTATGGTTTAAGTAAAGGCTTAGTTGATTCAAAGATGGCATTCGCTGAATAGTTTTCTTGATTCGCTTATTGTTAAAATTTTCATCCCTTTTAAAGGCTAGATTTACTTCATCAAAGAATCTTAATTAAATGATTTAGCCATGAAAATTTTTGAAAAATTAAATATATTTTACGCAGTATTGATGGTAATGGCTTTGGCATTTTTTGTGGCCTGTAGCAGCTGTAGTAATAGTTCGTCAGATGCAGATACTGATGCAGAATTAGAAGAAACTACGAGCGATGATCTTGTCATGGACGTAGACCCTAGTCTTTTTTTAACCGATAGCGGAGCGGTTACAGTGACCTTAGTACCTTGTACCCTTTCAGACGGTACGGAGGGAGATTGTTACCAGATTGTAACTACAAGCACACCAGCAGATCATACCATGGGGCCTTGGTGTCCAGATAATATTGCTGATGGTGCAGAAGCTGGCGGTATATGGCTAGAAAATGGAGAAGTATATGATGTAGATGGTGCTTTTATTCAAAATATGGCCACCTTTTATAACGATGAGAATTGGATGATGTATGATGAAAACGGAGACATATATACCACAGAAACTGAAGATGACTGTGCAAATGCCGCTAATCCAAACGTAGGTGAGGAGTATGCAAATTTCTGTGTGGAGTGTCTCCCGTCGTATGTAACAGATATGAGTAACACGTATACGATACCTGTTACCCCAGTAAAATTAGCGAGTCCACTTTCTTTTGGCGGTTTTGGGCCTCCAGGTGCAAGTTCTGCTCCATCAAACAGAGGTCTTGCTTTTAACGGTGTTGTTTTTGATGCGCCAGCCCCCACAGATGCTATTTTAGGAGCCTATACTTTAGCGCCTTTTGATGATGCTGGTGGCCATATCAATCTAAATGCAGGGTATCATTATCACGCAGCAACAGGCGTTTCTACACAGGTAGCACAAACAGATAATCATGCCGCACAGATTGGTTATGCGATGGATGGTTTTGCGATGTATGCACAGTTAGATGCAGATGGAAACGAGCCAACAGATTTAGACGAGTGTAGAGGACATACGGATAGTATTAGAGGCTATCATTATCATGTAGCAGCACCAGGATCCAATAGTTTTATAGATTGTTTATCAGGAGCATACGCAGAGTAATAATTAAAAAAAGTAAAGATCATGTATAAAATTGTAATCGCTTTATTTTTTATGAGCTTAAGTGTGCAAGCACATCAAGCAGATGCCTCTACAGTACTACTTGTAGAACGAGATAACGGAAGTTGGGTATTGCAAATAGCAGGAGCGTTGACGGCATTTCAGCATGAGATAAAAACAATGCATCCAGAGCAAGAGTACAAGACTCCAGAAGAGTTTAAAGCCATGGTAATTGCCCATGTGAAAGACAATTTACGTTTTTTATTTAATGAGAATATCAAGTATACTATTACCAGTGCGCACGTACAATTAGGTCATGAAACAAAAGTAGTTTTTGAAGTAAACGGAATTCCTGATGACCTAGAAAATATGGTGGTCACCAATACCATCTTCAAAGAAATTTATAAAAACCAGAGTACATTATTGTTCTTTAAAAACGGCTTGGAAAAAACCAAATTCGTGTTGAACAATGAGAATCAGCATACCTTAAATTTAGAAGTAGAGGACACTAAACTGGTTGCTGCGCCCATTGCAGTACAAAGAGATTACTCGGCCTTATATGCTGTTGGAGGTACCGTTTTTTTAATGGGAGTCGTAAATTATTTCTGGATGAGTTACAAAGAGAAAAAGCCACTACAGGTGGTAAAGAATCATAATTTGAGTTAGTTAATTAATTGTAGTAAGTAGTAGTTGTTTAATAAGAGTCGAGTTATGTAGTAGTTCTCGGCTCTTAGTTTTAAGTTGATGAGGGAGCCTTTTGAGGCTCCTTCTGTGTTTGTATTAGTTTTAGGTGTAGGAAGCTTTATTTTTTTCCATCAAAAAACAAGGATCAATTTAGTGGATATTACCACCCACAGGCAATCCACTAGGAACACTAGTGGGGATTTCTTTATCAAAATTGTCATCATTCAGCGTATTTAAAAATGAAATTAGTAAAGACATTTCTTTAACGCTTAGTTCCAAATCGTCCACAAGAGGGTCGAACATGGCTTTGGAAACCGATTTATTTCTTGTTTTTCCTACAGAGATATCTTCATAGAATTCCAGGACTTCTTTTAAATTTTGAAACACTCCATTATGCATATAGGGAGCAGTAAAACGTAGGTTTCGTAAAGAAGGCGTTCTAAAAGCAAAACGTTCATCAGCACCGCTATCGGGTATTAGAACTTTTTTATTTTCGGGAACACCAATCACATGCAGTTTGTAATCAGAAAACATAGGACCGCTATGGCAATTAATGCAGCCTACCGATTCAAAGAGTACTAAACCTTCTTTTTCGGCTAAGGAAATAGCCCTTGTATCTCCAGAAATATACTGATCAAAGCGCGAATTATTGGCGACTAATGTTCGTTCAAAAGCAGCAATCGCTTTTGCAATATGAATGCTGTCTATAGGAGCATTGGAACCAAAGGCGGCAGCAAAGAGTTTTTTATATTCCGGTATGGCTTTGAGTCGTTCTGCTACCTCGGTTAAAATTTGCTTTTTCTCAAAATGATGCCCTCTCATCTCCTCTAAGGTTTTGATAGGTTCTAAAGCTTGTTTCTCCAAGCTTTTAATGCGGTCATCCCAAAACATAGTAGCTTCTTCAGGATCATAATCGCCTTTTTCCTGAATGCCATTATAAGCGGTATTTAAAATAGTAGGAGAGTTGCGTTTCATAAGCGGAATAGTATTCGGGGTGTTAAAAACCCGTTTACTTCCTAAGCCCTTTCCATTACTGCCAATAGAGAGGTCTAAAAATTCGGCATAGCCCGTTGCAGGATGATGGCAACTTACACAAGAAATATCTTTACCACCAGAGAGAATAGGGTCATAAAATAAGAGCTTTCCTAAATGTGCTTTCTTAGCAGTATTAGGGTTGTTCATAGGCGCTTTAACTCCTTTCGGCAGCGCCGCTACGGTAGGTACGGCTTTAGGTTTTCCTGCGCTAGGATTCCCGCAGCTCCATAGCAGAATGGGGAGTACAAGAATGGATATATAAAATTTGATACTCATAGCTAAAACCGCTTTGTTAGACAAGTTTAGGGCATAAAGATTATATGCACAACTATCACAAGTTAAATCCAATAAAGTGCATCAAATTAAGTGATTAACCCGCCAAAATAGGCTAAGAATAACAGATAACATCTAATCTTTACCGATACCAAAAAAACTGTAGTTATCTTTGCGAAAAATTATTTTATGTCAAAGCATTTTTCCAAGCTAGGTGTTAATGAAGTATTTCAAAAAAGTTTAGCTGATTTAGAAATTACAACCCCTACAGATATTCAGGTGAAGACCATTCCGCTAGTACTTACTGCAAAGAAAGATATTGTGGCTTTGGCAAAAACGGGTACAGGAAAAACGGCTGCATTTGGACTCCCATTATTGCAATTGGTAGACACAAAAAATAATGATATACAAGTAGTTATTTTGGCACCTACACGTGAGTTAGGGCAACAGATTTATGCCAACTTAGTATCCTTTTCTAAATACAGTCCGGCTATTGTTATTGCTTCTATTTGTGGAGGTACGCCTATAAAACCTCAAATTGAGAAATTAAAAAGTGCCACACATGTGGTTGTGGCTACTCCAGGACGTTTGGTAGATCTTATTCAACAGAAAGCCATCAACATAAAAAATACCTCGTATTTGGTGTTAGATGAAGCCGATGAAATGGTGACAGCTTTAAAGCAAGACTTAGATCCTATTGTACAAGAATTGCCAGAAGAGCGTAGAACATTCTTGTTTACGGCGACGATGCCAGGTGCTATTAAGCAATTGGTGCAGAATTACTTGAATAAGAATGTCATGCACCTTGAGGCAGATATGGATACCATAGGACATCAAGGTATTGAACATCAATATATAGTAGTAGAACCTATAGAGAAACTAGATGTTTTATTACATTTCTTAAGTTCTAGAGAAGGAGAACAAGGTATCATTTTCTGTAAAACAAAAGCAGCTGTAAATAAGTTAGCGAAGAACTTAGCGATTAATAAATTCTCATCAGGAGCACTTCATGGGAGTTTAACCCAGGTAATTCGTGATCGTGTCATGGGGCAGTTTAGAGAAGGGCAACTAAAAATTTTAGTAGCTACAGATTTAGCATCTCGTGGTATTGATGTTAAGAATATATCTTACGTAGTAAATTACCACTTGCCAGAAACCTATGACTTATATGTACATAGAAGTGGTAGAACGGCTAGGGCAGGAGCAAACGGACTTTCTATTACCATCCTACAGCAAGAAGAGGTTGCAGAAATTCCAGATTTTGAAAAAGAGTTGGGCATTACCTTTCATAAAATTGAAAAGGCAGATGCATCAAGTTTAGAAGAGACCAATGCCTTACTTTGGGCAAAGAAAATCTTTAAAACAAAACCCAACAGAGACGTTTCTGAAGATTTTAAAACTAAAATAAAAACTGTTTTTCATCATTTAACAAAAGATGAACTGATAGATAAAGTATTGGCTAATTATTTAGAGCACAATACCAATATTCTTCCAAAAGAAGAGACACCAACAAATAAGAAAAATAGATAGTTGTAATGGCGAATAGTATAAAAGATCAAGAGGATATTTTAGCAAAATTAAATATCCACCAATTGAACCCAATGCAAGAGGAGGCTATTGCTGTAATTGAAAAAACAACCAATACCATTTTGCTTTCTCCAACAGGAACAGGAAAAACATTAGCGTTTTTATTACCGCTATTAAAAACATTAGATGCTAGCATTGATGAAGTGCAAGCCTTGATTGTAGTGCCTTCTCGTGAGTTAGCCATACAAATAGAGCAAGTACTTCGTATAATGGGTACCGGTTTTAAAGTAAATGCTGTTTACGGAGGTCGTACTATGGCAAAAGATAAGATGGAGCTGAAGCATAACCCTGCTATTCTTATAGGAACGCCAGGTAGAATTCTAGATCATTTTATGAATGATCGTTTTTCTAAAGAGAGCATCAAAACATTAATTTTAGATGAGTTTGATAAATGTTTGGATAAAGGTTTTTCTGATGAAATGAAAGGTATTATTGCCAACGTACCGCGTATTAATAAACGTATTTTAACATCGGCAACGCAAAATATTGAAGTTCCACCATTTGTACGCTTAGACAAGCCTGTACTTATCAATTACTTGAAAGAGAAAAAAGCACTTAAATTAGAGATTAGAACGGTCATTTCTCCTTTAAGAAACAAATCTCAAACTTTATTAGATTTGGTGATGCATTTAGGGAATGAGCAAGGAATTGTTTTTTGTAACCTAAAAGAAAATATAGAGTACTTAGATAAGTTTCTTACGGAGAAGAAAATTAGCCATTCTACGTTTTCAGGAGAAATGGAGCAGTATGATCGGGACCGTGCCCTAATCAAATTCAGAAATGGTACGAGTCAGCTTTTAATCGCCACAGATTTAGCGGCGAGAGGTATAGATGTCCCAGAGCTTAAGTATATAATTCATTATGATGTACCAGCTTCTGAGGAAGAATTTACGCACCGTAATGGTAGAACAGCACGTGTAAATACTAAAGGTACTGCTTATGTAATGCGATGGGAAAAAGAAGAATTTCCTGAGTTTGTAAGAAACCCTAACCGTGCCAATATTTCTGTAAAAGCACCTCGAAAGCCACAATACTGGGAGACTTTATTTATTTCGGGCGGTAGAAAAGATAAAATTTCTAAAGGAGATATCGCTGGATTGTTCTTTAAGCAAGGCGAAATTTCTAAAGATCAATTAGGAACTATAGAATTGAAGCAAGACTGTGCTTTTGTTGCCGTTCCTTTGGCGATTGCTGATGAGTTAGTACGAAAATTGAACAATACAAAATTGAAAAAGAAGAAAGTCAGAATTACAGTTTTGGAGTAGTTTTTTTTCTTTAAGTATTAAGTAACGAGTATTAAGTATATAGTACAAAGTATGAAGTAAAAAGAATACTAGTGATCAAGCCTTTACAAATCAGCACACCGCTGTTACTTCGAGTGAATTACGAAGTAGCGGTAGCGGAGGCGTAATTAGTATCGAGAAGTATTTGAGTAGTAAAAAGTTCTCGATACAATTTTCTATCGAAAATCACTCGAACTGACATTTGAGTTGTAGGTAACGAGTACTTAGTATTAAGTAAAGAGTACAATGTATGAAAGTCTGATTGCTATTTTTAGTTGAATTAAAGAACGGCCTATCGAAAATTTGTCGTAAAATTTGAATTGAAATATTCGTAGCAATTTCAGGCTGTTTGAGCTTAACGCTAAGTTTTATTTTTCTTGATGGTTAAAAGCGAGTTCCTGAAATTTAGGAGATTGATAGAAAAATTTAGACTTAGTTTTGTCAGCCTAGATTTTCCTGCCTGCCGGCAGGCAGGTTTGGTTCGTTTTTTTATCGATGAAAAAAATGAACAGATAATTGAAATTTAGATACTAGTAAATAGTACAAAGTGAAAAAAGTAATAGTTATTTGGCCTTTACAAATCAGCACACCGCTATCACTTCGAGTGAATTATAAAGTAGCGGTAGCGGATTAATAATTAGTATCGAGAAGTATTCGTGCAGTAAAAGGTTCTCGATACAATTTTCTATCGAAAACCACTCGAACTGACATTTGAGTTGTAGGTAACGAGTACTAAGTGGAGAGTACAGAGAGTAGTAGTGCTAATGTTTCTCAATTATAAGTCAGCACACCGCTGTCACTTCGAGTGAATTATGAAGTAGCGATAGCGGATGAATAATTAGTATCGAGAAGTATTTGAGTAGTAAAAGGTTCTCGATATAATTTTCTATCGAAAATCACTCGAACTGACATTTGAGTTCTGAATAGATAGTACGAAGTTGTACGTAAAAAGAGTAGTAGTGCTAATGCTTCTCAATTATAAGTCAGCACACCGCTGTCACTTCGAGTGAATTATGAAGTAGCGGTAGCGGATGAATAATTAGTATCGAGAAGTATTTGAGTAGTAAAAGGTTCTCGATATAATTTTCTATCGAAAACCACTCGAACTGACATTTGAGTTCTGAATAAGTAGTACGAATTTGTACGTAAAAAGAGTAGTAGTTATTTGGCCTTTACAAATCAGCACACCGCTGTCACTTCGAGTGAATTATAAAGTAGCGGTAGCGGATTAATAATTAGTATCGAGAAGTAGTAATACAGTAAAAAAAGCATCATAGTATAGTATAATTTATATGAAATTAAACGCTGAAGACCCTTCTATTTCATCTCCAATTTCCTCAGAAGAAATAGATAAATGCATTGCCGTATTAGCGCAACTCGTAAAAAATACAGATCAAATTTTTGATATTCCCCTTGAACAAAGAACGGAACTCCTTAAAGTAACCGGACAATTTTCTAGACCAAATAGAGACGAATTCTCCCGTCGGAAGAAAGATGCCAAAAAAGCTAATAAACGCAAGCAAGATAAAATGGATCGGGTGGCACGGAAAGAAACGGGAATCCGTAGTGCCCGCGAAGCACATATTTTTACTGCTCCAAAATTATTACAAGCATCAGAATTAGCACATAAAGAACAGCAAGAATTGGAAGTTGCTCGTAATTGCTATGTCTGTAAAACATCGTTCACCAAGCTACACCATTTTTACGATACGATGTGTACGGAGTGTGGCGACTTTAATTATGCCAAACGTTTCCAATCCGCGAACGTAAAAGGGCAAGTAGCGGTTATTACCGGCTCTCGCTTAAAAATTGGCTATCATATCACCTTAATGTTATTGCGTGGCGGAGCAACTGTTATTGCAACCACACGTTTTCCTGTAGATTCCGCCTTACGCTTTTCCAAAGAAGCCGATTTTATGGAATGGGGGCACCGCTTAAAAATTCACGGATTAGATTTACGCCATATTCCGAGTGTAGAAATCTTCTGTAATTTTATAGAGCAGCAATATGATCATTTAGATATTTTAATTAATAATGCCGCACAAACGGTACGCAGGCCAGCAGGGTTCTACCACCATTTAATGGCGAATGAAGAACAACCGATAGCAACGCTACCTAAGTTTGCACAAGAACTATTGCAAGATCATAACAGTTGTTTAGAAGAGTTAACGCAACTTACTACTACAGCGTCTCCGAACCAGAATATGCCCGTTACTTGGCATGGTCCAGAACCAGGAATAGGCTTACGTGCTTCGGCGCAACTCTCGCAGATACCTTATAGTTTTGATAAGGCTTTAGTAGCCAAAGAAGTATTCCCGGAAGGGGAGTTGGATGCCGATTTGCAGCAGGTAGATTTACGAAATACCAACAGCTGGCGTCTGAAATTGGGTGAAATAGAAACTACAGAAATGATAGAAGTACAGCTGGTAAATGCTGTCGCGCCTTTTGTTTTGTGTAACCGCTTGGCAGAGGTTATGAAAAAGAAGCCTACAGGGCAGAAACATATTATAAATGTCACGGCAATGGAAGGCAAATTCCACCGTGCTTTTAAAGAATCGCGACACCCACATACCAATATGGCAAAAGCGGCTTTAAACATGCTAACGCACACGGCTGCAGGCGATTTAGCCAAGCAAGGTATTTTTATGAATGCGGTAGATACGGGTTGGGTAACGGATGAAGACCCTGCTGCTTTGGCAAAAAAGAAGCAAGAAGAACAAGATTTTCAACCGCCTTTAGATATTGTTGATGGCGCTGCACGGGTTATGGATCCTTTATTTGATGGCATCAATACTGGAAAACATTGGGCAGGTAAATTCTTGAAAGATTATTTTCCTATAGATTGGTAGGAGGTAAGCTTTCTTAGGAGTAAATAAAATACATTTGTTCACCAGACAAAGCACTTTAGCTTCTCTTAGAATTGATTAGAGAAGCTACCTTGTGCTTTGGGAATAACTAGTGTAGCGTTAATCTGTGATAGCTACAAGTTAAACCATGACCCTTCATTTTACGAATAGCTCCTACTTCTACAAAAGAAGCATTCTTATGCTTTTTTCTCCTTGCTTTTAGGAAGATGCACATTGAGTTTCGATATGCAATTAAGTGACTCATTGATTTTTTTTATTATTATTTTCCTTTTCTGCGGAATCCCGCAAGGTTTTGAATAAGATTATGTTTTATATTAGCAATGTAATAATTCCCCCACAAATTTTTATGTAGTTTATTGTATGTCTTATTTAGATATTGGGATTGCTATGTTTAAAAAGTAGCATATAAATGGATTAACCGTATTCATACGGTTTTCAAATAAATAGTAAATAAAACAGTGAACATACGGTTATGCGTATGTTGTGTTCCATTAAAACAAGACTCTATTCTATTAATAATTGTAACATGAACAAAACAACAACGGTATATCAAGACGCAATACGATTGCTGTATATTTTAGTAAATGGATCTGAAAATTTTAAAGATGAATCCAATTCTAAAGTGAAAGGGATTTTTAGAGGTAAGGCAAGACTTTATGCAATGGATTTTTGGGTTAGATATCCAGATTATTTTGCTTTTGAATTAATTAAAAAGCATGAAGAAACATCTGATCATAAGTTTCTAAAACTTGCTGAATCTATATTTAATAATAATGAGCCTGATCTTCGGCGAATACCTATGATTAGATTTTTGTTCGGAGCATATGAAAAACTAGATAACACTTTGTCTATTCTTATTTCTAAGGGATTGTTAAGACAAGAAGGTTCAAAAAAAGAAAATATTCATCAGTATGACTTTTTAATATTTGAGGATGCATACGATTTAATCGATAGAGCATCAAAAGAGTTCCATATTCTTAAGTGGTATGATGATAGAACAAAGATTATTAATGAAATTGCAGGTCAAAGAGGAGGAAGAGCTTTAAAAGAGAGGCAATATGAGCAACTAGTTTATGCTCAAACAAAACTTGGAGGTATAATCCCCTCAATTAAAGAAGATGTTCTAATTAAACTAGAACAATTAATGACCAAAATCTAACAATTATAGATATGACTAAACTTATCGATAAACAGGGGTGGCTTGACGAAATTGCAGTTAAAAGCAAGTGTGAGATTAGGGATGTGAAATCTGTTATTCAGAAATACGACATACAACAAAGTCCTAATACTGGTATTCCAAAACATTTAAAAATATTAGAGGTGTCGTTTTCTGGCACAAAGGAAGGAAAGTTCTTAAATGATTTTGATTTTTCTTTTGATAATTTAAATTCTGGTATTTACGGTGTGCTATCTGATATTAATCTGAGAGGAAAAACAACAATTCTAGAAACTATCAAATGGCTAATTAGAGGAAGTAGTTCTAGTTTATTTCAAGATGGAGTAAAAGGTTGGATAAAAAAAGCTTCTTTGAAATTTAAAATTAATGATATTCAATATCAAGTTAAACTAGAGCAATGTAAAAGTGAAGTTTCAGGTGTGTTATTAACTGAAAAAGAATCAATAATAGCTGAATTTTATTCTAATGATGAATTTGAAAATTGTATGTCTGAATTCATGATTAAAGAATTTTCTTTAGATAGGATTAGTGCCTTTAGAAAAGGAAAGCTTAAAGAACAAGTTGGTAGTAAAGTTAATCATAATTGGGCCTCTTTAGCTTCTGCTTTGTTTATCAGTACAAATTATAGTTCATTATTTGGAGACGTGACAACTGATGGCCTTTCCAATCGGTTAATGAATATGTATTTAGGGTTACCTTGGATTTCGACTCACACTAACTTGAAAACTGTTCAAAGTCAAATTAACTCAGAGAATAAAGTAGAAGGTATTCATCTGGATAAGGAAACGGAACGTAAAAGAAAAAGATACTTAGAAATTACGTCAGAACTTGAGGAAATAGAAAAAAAAATTATAACAATTCCTAGTGACAAAGATGTACAGGAAGTATTAAAAAAAACAAGGGAAGATTATGGTTCAATCAGTAGAAATTTAACTCAACTTGATACTGCCTTAAGAAGTTTGTCAGAAGATTTTAGGACTAGTAAAGAAACAAAACTAAATGATATAATTAAAGTAAATAATTTCAAAGAAGATCGTGCAGCAAATACAATTTTTAAGAGACTTAACCCTGTTTGCTGTCCACATTGCGATAATGAAATAACAAAAGAAAAAATTGAAAAGGAAAAAACAAGTCACCAATGTGCTATATGTGATGAACCTTTATTAGTATCTGAAGATGCGGAGGTTTTATTAAATGAATTAATAACTAATTCAAAATCGTCAGAAAAGACGTTTAATGCGATAGATAGAGAATACAAAAAACAGAAAAAATATCATTCTGAATTATCATCTAAATTAATTCAATTCCAAAAAGACATTAGTTTTCGAGAAAATGAATTGAGTAAGTTTTCAGAAAGACAACAGCTTGAAAAGGAAATCATGCGTTTGCAGATTCTGAAAGAGGAATATACTGTAAATGATTCGGAACTAAAACTACCGAAAAAGAACGATTTTATTGATGAAGGGCTAATTATAAAGAAAGCAATAGAAGTTACAGAAGGTAGATTTAAGGTATTGCAAGAAGATCTTTTGAATAAGGTTAGTAATGAAATTTTACGAATATCAAAACTTGTAGGTCTTGGTCATATAGAATCTGTTAAATTAACTTCAAACCCTCATTTGAAATTAGAAAAAGACGGTAGCTCTACAAGCTATTCAAAATGTTCAGAAGGAGAAAAGTTAAGGTTGAAAGTTATAACTACAATAGCACTATTATCAGTTGCTGAAAAAGAAAATGTAGGTCGTCACCCAGGGGTTTTATTGATTGATTCGCCAGGAGCACAAGAGGTAGCTGATGAAGATTTAAATAGTTTAATTGAAGGATTAAAGCAATTAACAAAAGAGTTACCTTTTTTACAGATTATTATTGCGTCCAGAGCATCCGATGTTGTTCTTTCTCAAATAGATGAAAATCACCGTAAACATGCAAAAGGAGATTCGTATTTATGGTAAGTCAAGCTTGGTATGAAATATAATTCCATAGATCAAATTATAATACAATTACTAGAATCAAATCAAGAGATTAAATTTGATCATTTAGGAGGCTTGATTTATCTTTATGAAAATATAGACATAATATCTATATCTAAATTTTTATCTGAGATAATAACATCTATTGTATCTGAATTTGAAGAGCTTAGTTTAGAGGGGAAGTCAATAGCGCAGAATATTTTAATTGGTGTAATCGAGAGATGTGATGATGAGTTTGCTATTCAAGAGATACTTTATGTTATTCTTAATTCAAATAAACAAATTAGAAATTCCTGTTTTAAAACTTTACTGAATCAATCAGATAACATTAAAAAGAATTCCTTAGTTAGAGCATGGCTATTAGAGGCTTCTTTTAGAGTAGTATTAATTGATAAAACAAAAAGGTTTAGCTTACTAAGTAATCTTATAGATATTTCTATTGATGATTGTCCAGTTTATTTAAGGTACTCTTCTAAAATACTAGGATTAGCTTATTCGAATTGGCAAGAACAAGATATAATTGAAAAACTTATAGAAATAAGTGATGCCAATTTAGGCGAAGATGAAGTTTGGTTTGAGCTGGGCATGAGTTATTTACTTAATGCTCTAAATGCTCAAGAACATGACATGGCTCTTTCTAGTTTTCTATTGGCAAAAGATCATTTCGAAAAATCAATAGAAATTGGTAGTGAAAGACCTGATGCAGAGGCATACTATAACGTCCTATTAATCTTGACTTCTTTTTCTAATCCTAATGAAAAAATAGACTATAAAAAGCTTATAGCTAAAATGAATATGTCACTAACAATCTATAATGCGTGGCATGTTTTACAAGAAAATAATGAATGGATTAGTGCTAGGAATATCGAGATTACAAACTGGTATACTCTCATTAGTAAACTGGAACATCTACTAATACATCTTAGTGAACCAAGTTGGTTTGAACCAAAAGTAGTAATAGAGACCTACCTTTTAAATATTTACACTTCTAGCCGTGCGATTTTTAAGAGGGATAAAGTTGGCGGACTAGAAAAAATTATTCAACCAAGAATTGAGAGAGCATTAATTAATGAAGCAAGTAAAATATATCTACTTGACAAATGGCTTGAAACACAGAGTGATTCGTTAATAAAAGATATAGGTCTTGAATTGAAAGAAGAATTACAGAAGATTAAAGGCAATCGTCAATTTCAGACAGTACCACATTTTGAACAGTTAACGTCTAAATTATCTGTCGATAATAAAACTTCTCTTGATCAGTTCTTTGATGATTGTACATCATTAAATTCAGAAGAGCTTAATCCAGTTATTGAGGAATTATTAATAAAGTTATTAAAAGATGTTGAATTAAATTCAAGTTATAAAATCGAAAAAGTAAAACGTGGATTTCATATTTTATTAAATCAATCTATTACTTTTCTTTCATCGAGGATGAACTTAACCAAGATGAATGCTTCGCGAGTTGCATATCTTTATCAGAATAATCCTTTACCTAAGGAAGTTGCATTACAGGATGATTTGCATGATTATTTAATTGGAAATATAAATACTGCGACTACATCAGTTGAGAAAAGCGATGTCGCAGGTGGTCGAATAGATGTTAATGTTGCATTTAATATGTTTAACTTTTCTATTGAAATAAAGCGAGACTTGAACGATTGTTCATTCGAGAAAATTAGATCAAAATATTTAGGCCAATCTGCAGAATATCTAGGTACAGATGTAAAACTCGGTTTTCTCATGGTATTGGATCTAACAGATAAGTCATCAGGAATGGGATCTATAGAGAGCAATGTGAAAGTTGAAATCATCAAAAAAGATAATGATCCAATAGAAAGGGCTATAGTTGTCATTATTGTACCTGGAAATAGAAAAACACCAAGTAATGTTAAAATAAAAGTGTAAAAATAACGAAAACAAAACAAAGAACTGAGGTAAAAAATAAGTAAATTCTTCTTTAATCTGAGACACTATTATTCTAGGCTCATAGATTCAAAAAACAGACTCTTTGAGCTTTTTTTATTCGATTTATCCTCTATTTATTCAGGCAATATAGAAACGTAAGTTTCATAATAGGGTCTGCCAGATTTTGCAATAGCAAAGGACAGATTTTAAGAAGAACTAAGACAAAAAAACAAACCAGTATTTCCTTAACGGGTTTCTATTTTTTACTTCTACTGTTTTTCTAAGGTTTTAAATAGCATTATTTTCTATATTAGTGCTATTAATATGTTACAATAAATTTTAGAGTAGTGTTAATTAAGTTTTTCCGTATGTTAGCTTCAATAGCAAAACCGTATCCTAAAATAGGTGGACTAAAAAGAGCTTCAAATTCATGAGTACAGCAGGACCCACTAAGAATACGGTAAAAACATTATGGCATACGTTTGTTAGCAATGCTGCATGGCCTTGGTTTCAGAAAGTACTTGCATTTACCATTTTCTCTTTAGTGGTCAACCATTTAGCATCGCAAGAAAGTTTTCCAGATGGGGATGCGTATAGATTTCCTCTAGAAGGTTTTTTATCGTCTATTGCTTTATGTATTATTATAGGAATCATAGCGGAACTTAATTTTAAATTTTACAAGAAAAAGTATTTCGGTAAAAAGGTAGAAATTGTCAAAATCGTGTGGTTTATGGCTTCTACGCTAGGATATGTTACACTCATGTATATTCCCGTCAATATTATTTTAAACATAGTTACAGGTGGCCAAACGGAGCTCTATTATTTGGTGATTGGTTTGCTAATTACATTGCTATTGAGTTTTATAATGATAAGCGTACTGTATGCACAAGAGCTATACAATTTATATAAGATATCTATAAAAGATGCTGAAATCACCATTGAAAGCGGTGCAAAAACAACCAAACTCACCTACGAAAATATTGCCTGCTTTTACAGCGAAAACAAAATTGTGTACGCTGTTCAAAATGATGGTAAAACAATAACCTCTGATTTTACCTTGAATGCGCTCGAAGAAAGATTGAACGATCAATTGTTTTTAAGAGCCAACCGGCAAATTATCATTCATAAAGATGCGGTAGAACAAATTGAAAAAATCGAAAATGGCAAGTTGCGTGTTCGCTTAAAAACTTCTGTTGAGAACGATGCAATTGCTGAAATTACGATCAGTCGCTACAAACGAAAAGCATTTATGGATTGGTTTTCATAAATGATGCTTACAATGACCGACTATTCAGCTCTAAATTTACGACCATTCAGTAAGAATGCCCATTTTTAAAGAGATTCTTAAAGGTTTTGTTCTTTATTTCGCTTAGAAATAAAACAAACAAAATGAACAAAATTACCTTACGACAAACATTAATTCCTTTAATCACCCTCGAAATTATCTGCTTTATATGGTTTGGACCTATCCAAATTGGTATGATAGAAAATATCGTAATTTCTATACTAATCATCATAGCGAATTACATAGAATATAAAGGCAAACTATTTTCAGCCCTTGGGTTTCAACGTGAAAAATTTACACTAAAAAACATCTTTGTGCTTGCTCCATTAGTAGCACTAGGACTCTTTGCTTTTTATGTCTTTGCTGTGGTTCCAGGAATGACAAAACTCACAGGGGTTCCTATAGATTATTCAAGCTTTAAGCAACTAGAAGGGAATCTTCCATCTTGTTTAATTGCTTTATTGGTAGTGTGGGCTACTGCAGGATTTGGGGAGGAAATTATCTTTCGGGGGTATTTTATGCGGCAATTTGTTAAATTCTTTGGGGATAGTAAAGTCAGTATAATCCTTAATATTGTTCTATTTGCTTGTTTTTTTGGTTTTATGCATAGTTATCAAGGAATTACTGGGCAATTGGTTGCAGGGTTTGTGGGATCGCTCTTAGCCTTGATATTCTACTTGCGTAAATACGATTTGTGGTTTATCATTGCCGTTCACGGCTTTTTTGACACTTTTGCCTTAATTTGCATTTACTTTGGTTTGGCGTAACGATTCCAACTAATAATATATTGGCCATGTGGGTGTAGGCTTTATATACTTGAAATAATAGAGTTTAATAAAGAATTGAGATAGTAGTATATTAGTGTATTTTTTAAATACCAGATTTCATGCCTGCAAGTAAGTGGTCTGCTAAAAACAACAGGGAGTATGAAAAAATCGTATGTATGCTGTCTTTTATTCTTATGTCTTTATACGCTCAACGGACAGCATATTAGTATTGGTAAAATTGACAGTATAAATTCCAAAATATTAAATGAGCAAAGAGAACTATGGATTCATGTTCCGGATGATTATTCTAAGAATGAAAAATATCCTGTAGTGTATTTACTAGACGGCCATTCCAATTTTCATGCAGTTGTAGGAATGATTAAGCAAATGAGTTCGGGAAGTAAAATTTGTCCAAAGATGATTGTGGTTGGTATTCCAAATACGAATAGAACAAGAGATTTAACGCCAACGAAAACAAAACCGAATCTTCCTTCTTGGAACGTTGCTAGAGCAGCTATTTCAGGAGGTGGCGGTAATTTTATTTCATTTATAGAAAAGGAATTAATTCCTTACATAGATTCTAACTATTCAACAGAGTCTTACCGTATGTTTATTGGTCATTCTCTAGGAGGGCTTACAGTCATGAATACCTTAGTTTATAAGCCAGAATTATTTAATTCTTATGTTGCCATTGACCCTTCCATGTTCTGGGATAATGAAAGATTACTGAATGAGATTAAGAATTTGAAGCTAGACAAAAAATATCAGAATAAAACACTTTTTCTAGGAATAGCTAATACCATGGATAAAGGTATGGATACTATAAAAGTGAAAAACGATACGACCAAAACAACGAAACATATCAGGGCGATATTAACCTTAAACTCTTTATTAGCAAAAGACACCTTGAATAACTTATCCTTTAAAAGCAATTATTACCAAGAAGAGGATCACGGTTCTGTGCCAATAATTGCCGAATATGATGCCTTAAAGTATATTTTTGATTTCTATAAACTAAAATTGAGGACGGAGTTTTTGAAGGATCCTGAAAACGTTATTTTAGACATCGTACAGAATTATTACAAGCGTTTATCAAAAGAATTTGGAAGAGAAATTATACCAAGCCAGTATTTTATAGATAACTTGGCGCAACGGTTAATGCAAGTTCAGCAATTGGCAAAAGCAGAACGTCTATATAAATTGAATGTTACCAATTACCCCAAAAATGCTTACGTCTATACCGTACTGGCCGACTGCTATTTAGCTCTTGGAAATAAAGAAAAGGCGATTGAAAATTTTAAGAAAGCAAGTTCATTAAGTAAGAGTACTTATTTAACTGAACAATTGTATCAACTACAAGACAACTAAAATGAGCATCAAATTTTTTTTAGGACTGTTAATCTCTTTGTTAGTTACCTCTTGTGTTACACAGGTTTTAAGGCCTAAGCTCACGGGTACCATAGTAGATGAACAAGGAAAACCTTTAGTTAGCTGTTTGGTTGGAGACGCGTACACGGATAAAAATGGTAATTATGAACTACCAGAAATAACCGCGGTGAGACTTTTTAGTTTTTTTGGAGGTTCCCCAATTTTCCTAGGTGAACCCGTTCATAAAGAAGGATATGAACCCAAAGAATTGGTGGGTGGTAATCGTCGTGGAGGAGTCTCTTTAGGCACAGTTTGGAATATGGATACGATTCGGTTACGAAAAACGCTTACAGATTTTACAAAAGTAACGGTACAAGACCATTGGCTTGCAAGTATGACTAAGAACTTAGATACTGTTTTTATGACTAAAAAAGACTTAATGTATGATCGTACAAAAATAGATTTTATAGCCAGAAAACATAACACCTATGCCAAAGGCTACTACTATTTAGGAATAGACAATCTTCCCAAGAATGTTTTTGAAAGGCATATCGCATTAGACTTAACAGATTCCATTTTAAAAGTACAGCGTGTCTTAATTTATGGAGATGTAAAAACCAGCGAGAAGACAAAATATGATACCATTTACACGCAAGGAAAATGGAAACAAGAGCATAAAACCTTATTTTTTGAAACGGAACTACCAGAAATAAATGGCACCTATAAAGTGGTGAATTTTAATTATGATTCCATGGAGTTGATTAAACAGTAAGTTTCTCTTTTTTTGGGGATTCATTTTGTTTACCGTAATAGATAGAATAGTAAATAGCAATTCAAAAATGAACACAACACAATTTTTCTCCTCCGATTTACTACTTGAAAATGAGTCGGTTCTACTGCGCCCTTTAACCCTTCAGGATCTTGATGCTTTAGAAACTATAAGCTACCATAAGGAGTTAGGGGAGTTTGGGGCAAGAGTAAAAAATAGAGCAGATTTAGTGGAGTATATGAACTTCTGTATGAAGTCCAAAAATGAAAAAGAGCTGTATCCATTGCTCATTTTAAATAAGGAAGATCAAACTCCCATAGGAGTAACCATGTTTGGAACTATTAGTTTTCCGCATCAAAGATTAGAAATCGGGTGGACGTGGATTGGTGCACAATTTCAAGGAACGGGTATCAATGGCAGTTGCAAAAAACTACTCCTAGACTATTGTTTTGATGTATTAGCATTGAGAAGGGTAGAGTTCAGAATAGATATAAAGAATCTTAAATCTCAAAAAGCCGTAGAAAAGTTAGGGGCGGTTAGAGAAGGGCTTTTAAGAAATTATGCTATACAGTCTTACGGCACTAGTGCGGGTACGTATATGTATAGTATTCTTAGCGAGGAGTGGCGTAAAAGAAAATAATATGACCAATTACCGAAACTATAGTATCATTTGTTGCTTTTTGTTGGTGTTAGCAAGCTGTCATACTTCAAAAAAAGAACCGAAAGTAATGGCGGAAGATCTTCCCATGGTGCATCTTCCAGATAGTTTGTTTCAGCTAGATATTATCAATAACGAGAACTTTGTAAGGATTACTATTCCCGAAGGAATAGATTTTGAGCTGCCTGATTCTTTTGCAAAAATAGAACCAGAAAAGTATGCCGATTTTAATGCGGATAACAAACCAGATATCATGGTGTATTTGGGCGCTTGCGGTACGGGCGGCTGTATGTACGGAATCTTTTTAAATCAATACGATAACTACTATAGGTTGGTGTTTATGGATTATCTAAAAGGAACCACGTTTGAAAAAGATGAAAATGGATTTATAAGTTTTCAATCTTATGAAGAAGTAGCCCCTATGAACCCTTCAAAACTATACGTAACCACCTTTAAGTTTGATCCCAAGGCCTATGCCTATAAAATGGATCGTACGTTTATTCAAACGAATTGATAGGCTTGGAGTCTTGTTAGTTAATACTAATTAATGTGCCACATGGTACTTATAAAAACTTTCCTGGCCTTCTGGCGCTTAGCTTTACTCACCATTTCTACATTGTTAAATCGCCCTTTGACAGGCTTTAAAACAAGATTTATACCATAGGTCACAAGCCTTTCATTTTATGGTATTATTATGTTTTTATGAAAATATACTATCTTTTTGCATCCTGCGTTCTATACAGAATGCACCATGCATATTCTTAAATAAACTCAATGAAAAAGATCTTCCTTGTTACCTTACTTACTATAGCGGTACTAGCGTGTAAAGAGCAACCAAAACCTGAGCCCAAAATTGAGGTTGTAGAAGTGGAAGAGTTAACACCCAGCCCTGTAAGCAGTTCCTCTTTAACTGATATCCAATTAGCGCATATAAAAAGAATCCACCAGACCTTCGAAGAAGTATATCCTATTTCTCTAGAGGAAACCATCAAAAACTTTAAAAGAGACCTGCATCCAGATAATGAAATAAATATATGGTTGGCGATGACCAATGCGTATGAGCCTTTTGCAGCAGTAAATACAGGAGCGGAAAAGCTCGCGCATAGAAAAGAGGTTTATAAATTAGTTTTAATGCGGTCTATGATGCCGGACAAAGAAGCAATTAGTAACGCGCGTTTAACACTATTGAGTGAGGCCGAAGCTCAAGCAATTTTAAAGAATTATAAGTTGAATGCCGCACCGATAAAAGTACACACAAATTAGTAGCGTGCTAGAAATTTACGAATTAATTAAATCATTGTGGACTTTACTATTGTCCCGAGATATTAGAAACAATTACTAAGAACTGCTATGAACTATAGAATCTTTCTTGCACTTATATTTTTTTCGATCTACACTTTTGGACAGAAAAATTATAGCATCACAGCCAAAAGCGGATTAACAGTAAGAGATGCACCAGATATAGCGGGCAGAAAAATTGGAAAGTTAGAATTTGATGAAAAAGTAGTACTCTTAGAGGAGACCGATTTTTCTTTTAGTACTGAACAAATACATGGATTTTGGGTTAAGGTAAAATCTAATTCTATTGGAGAAGGCTATGTTTTTAATGGTTTTTTAAAGCTTTTTACAGGAAATAAAATAAAGTATACGCTAAATAATAGCGAAGACCTTCAGAAAGAATTAATAGCTACAGTAGATGGTAAAGAAACAGTACTTATTAGTTTTGAAGACGAAGGTTGTTTTGATCTCATAGAGATACAAGATTACAATGGAGATGGCTACGAAGAAGTGCTTTTAGAAACTAATGCTTGTGGAGGAAATTGTTGCGGCAATTCTTTATTTACCTTCTCTTTTAATGGCAATGAATTTAGGCGATCCGCTTATATAGGGTATTATTTTGGCGGAATGAATTTGAATTATGATCAGCAAACGAACAGACAGTTTGTCGTTGAAACTAACTCTATTGGAGCAGGAAATACAGCACTATGTGAGGATTTGGAAGAAACTTATGTTTTTGATCACCATGATTTTAAATTAATACAAAGTAAGGGAGATCATAAATTAATTACGCTCATAGAATTAAAATCAAGCGATTTTCTATCGCAAGAAGCAGAAACAGATTATTTAACGATAGCCTATGATTTAGATGGTAATGGCGTTATGGATCAAATTTCTGGTAGCTATTGGGAACGATGGGGAATTTTACATGACTGCACTATTGTTTTAAATAACGAAACTTTAGATATAGAGGCTATTGGATCACCAAAAAGAATAGGCGTATTAGCATCAAAAACAAACAATGTAAATGATATTGTTATTGAATGTGATACTGTATTGATATGGAATGGAATTAATTACGAAAAAAAATAATCAAACTAAAACAACCATGAATAAAAAAATCTTAACCCTTGTCGCATTAATTATGAGTGCTGTATCTTTTGCACAATCTTCTTCGGAAATATTGGTATTGAGTGCGGTTGTCAAAGATAAAGTAATGCCAAATGCTGAAATTATTTTTCAGAAAAACGGAGAAACATCCATTACTAAATATACAGATAGCCAAGGGAAAGTAACTATTCCGGACCACTATAAAAATGATTCAGACGTTATTTTAATTATTAAAAAAGAGGGGTATTCGCCTTTAATTACCAAATGTTTATGTGATGGTTTAACCTATGCTATTAGTCCGACCATGCAGGAATTAGATGGTATGAGAATTGTGTTAAGTTGGGGAAGTAGTCCTAGAGATATAGATTCTCACTTATCATATTCTGGAGGATATGTGTGTTATCATAAAAAAGAAGCCAACCAGGCAAATTTAGATGTAGATGACACTGATAGTTATGGCCCCGAAACTATTACGATTACAAAAAAACAGCAAGGTGAAAAGTATGTATACGCTGTTCACAATTATTCCGATAGAGAATTAATCAACAACACCAATCTTTCTAATTTAAGTAGGGCAAAGGTATTTATATACATAGGAAATACGCTAGTTAAAACGTATACCATGCCAGAAGGAAAGAAAGGGAATATTTGGATTCCTTTTTTAATTGATGAAATGGGGAACATTGTAACTGTAGGAGATTTTAAAAATGCCACCACTTGGGAAGGCGTAAGTACAATTTTAAGAAATTATAGATTTGATGGTGATACTTCGGTTGTTTCCAGTTCGGATAAAGCAGAATCTCAAATTATCAATAGAAAAGGAGAAGAAGAATACCATGCAGGAAATTTAGAAAGCGCGGTTTCTTTATATCAAAACGCCATTGAATTGAATCAAAATAATGGACAAGCGTATAGTAATTTGGGCTTAGCTTTTCAAAAACTGAATAAAGAAGCAGAAGCTTTATGGGCGAATAGAAAGGCTATAGATCTTGCATCGGGTAGTAAGGCACATTATGTAAGAGCTAGTTCTTATTACAATATTGCTAGAATATATGAAAAGAAAAGTCAGTGGGAAGATGCCTTACAAAACTTTGAACTAGCGCAGCAAAATAGAGCACGTGAAGCGTATACGAAAGGAATAGCAAGAATGCAGTCAAAACTAAGATAACACATGAAAAAAAGAGTCAATTATATCTATTTCATGTTGCTTTTTATGCCCTTATTTTTCTTTGGTGCTAATGGCGCTAATTTTCCAATCACGAAGACGGAGCCGTGGCCATTAAAAATGGAATCGCCCTTAAGTTTTGATATAGCCTCTAAATGTGAGATGTTAGTTTTTATTGAAGTGTTCAATCGTTATGATTCTTTATCAGCATCGGATCTAGCTGAAAGCGTTGCCCTTAAAAGTGTACATACGAAGTCGGTAACCCAATGGAAAGAGGCTACAAAAACTAGAATACTAGTTAATTTTAATCAGCTTTCTGATACTGCTTTAAAAGAGCTCATTCCATTGAAAAAAAACAGCAATTGGAATGCCTTATCTTTAGAAGGTTTAGAACAGCAGTTTCCTAGTAAATTTAACGCTTGGTATGCTGCTACAAATTTTTTTTATGAAGATTATGTAAAAGAACAAATAAGATTAGCTGCTTTATTCCCTAGAATCACAAGTGAAATTTTACAATTTTCGGAGACCGATATTCAAGGCCATAATTTTACGGATAGGCACTACTTATTAACCTTTGATGATGGCCCTACCGCAGTGAATGGTAATACGGATAAACTAATACACGTATTAGATCGCTATAACCTATCAGGGATGTTTTTTGTTTTAGGCGATAATTTTGAAAAGCGATTAAAAGCTTCTTCCATACAAGCGTTACAAGAACTTTACGGAGAAAATAGCGTGTTTTCTCATGGAAAAGTACATAAGGCACATCAAAAATATGCAGAATGGAGATCATCTATTGATGATACCAATACGCTGATTCAAAATGTTTTTCCAACGGAAAATAAGAATGCCTTGGTATATTTTAGACCTCCATACGGCCAAAGAAATACAGATATGGTAGCTTATTTTACGCAAAAAAACTCTAAAATTATACTATGGAATATAGACTCCAGAGATTGGAGTGCTAAGTTAAACGTACAGCAAGTGGCCCAACGTGAAATAAAATTAATGTTGCTTTGGAGAAAAGGAATTTTGTTGTTTCACGATATTCATACAAAAGTTCAGGAGGTGCTGCCAATAGTACACGAGTATTTTAAGGATACAGAAATTACATGGATGAAGTCTCGCGATTTTTAACCTAAAAATACAGATCACCCTTAATTGAAGTTGCGTTTCTGTAGTAGTGATACCCCTTCAAAATAGAAAGACATTCAAAAGTTTAAAATTGGCAAAAAACATATGCTCATGAAATCTATTTATCTTTTTATCTGTACGTTATTCTTCGCTTGTAATAACCCAAAAAAAGAGGAAAGCGTAAAAGTACAGAGTGCACCAGAGACTGTTGCTATTTCCTATGGATTAAATAATGGTTCTGGCCAGTGTAATACACAACTGTATGCTAGGGTAAATGGCGAGCGACAAGTGCTAATTGATTTTGATCAGCATAAGTTTTTATATATCCAATTGCAAGATGATTTCAATAATGATGGGTTCTTAGATGTTTTGGTAGAAAATAGAAAGGGCTGTCATTCAGAAACAGAGAGCACCTATTTAGCCCATGAAGGAAGTTCTTATTTTATTATGACGTATGACGGTCAAAAATTCCATATGACTAAAGAAGTAGGTAAAGACTGGGATGGTATTGAAATGGAAATACGGGACGAAAAACTACATTTAACCATAGATACGGCTGAAGAAAGAAGCTACACCTACAGCGATAAACTATCTTGTAATGACAAGGAAGAAACATTTGTTTTAGAAAATTTTAAGTTGAAACAAGTTGGGATACATCAAAAAGCTAAAATGACGACAGTGATGGAAATGGACTGCCTATCACTTATTCAACAGACTTCTATTGTTGAATCTTACGAAGAATTTAATGTTGACTTTAATAATGATGGTTACAAAGATGAGTTAAGGTTCACCTATTATAAAGATTTGAAAGGCTATGACAACCTGTATCTTCGGCTCGCTACAATAAATCCTGATATAGAAATAAACACACAGAAAAGAAGTGTAAAACGGTTGGGAATCTTAGCTTCTAAAACCAATGGTTATAATGATTTAGTCATAAATTGCGACGAAATTATGTCCTGGAACGGAGAAGAATATAGGTATAAAAATGTGTACAAATCAGGAAATAAGTACCGAGTGTTTGCTAAAAATGGTTTAATTATAAGAGATAATCCAGACGGTATTCCTATAGGGAAATTTGACTATAATGCAGAAATTACTGTTATTGAAAAAACAGAAATTGAAATGGATTATGAAGAAGAAGCGTATGTGACTATTGAAGGATATTGGTATAAAGTAGCATTTTTTGACGAATATAGTAATAGTACCAAACAAGGTTTTGTATTTAGTGGCTATTTAGCAAACCTAGATTATTGTTCAATTTTTAGTGACTGGAATGAAGTAAGTATCTCGAAAAATGCTATTGTCTATAAATTGCATGGACAATGCTATTACACCTATCCAGTAAAAATTATTAGTGATACTGAAGTTGAACTTATTTGGTCACAAGACGGTGACTGCGTATTTTTAAGTGGACTTGATGAAGATTTTGCATTTATAATATCTCCAGAGAAAGGAAAACCATTTGCGAAATTTACGTTAGATGGGGATACTTTAAAAGCAAGCTATTACTATCCTGATTGGGTTAAAGAATACAATCAGAAATATCCTGCAATTTTTTCGGAAACGTACACTTTAAATTACCCTTCATTAATTGATTATTAATCATCAGAAGAATACTTTTTTAAATTTTAGTTGAACTTAGTAGTAAAAAATAAATACTAAATAAACTGCAACTCATAAGAATAATAGCGTATTCATTAAAAAACAGAAATGGATTTAAAGGACCCTTACATATTTTTTCCGTTACTCATAAGTCTTAATTTACTAGCGTATGTATTAAATGTAGTGATCAGTATTCTTTGGGATAAAGCTTTAAAAATTAAAGCGACCATTACTAGAAAAGAGATACTAGCATCATTAATAATCGTACTCCTAAATACGGCCATTGCAATTCCTGGATATCTACTATGGATAAACGGATTATTTGTTTTTTCTAGCATGCCTCTAGTAGCTACATTTATACTCTTATTTGTGGTGTTAGATTTTTTAATGTATGTGTTACATTGGGCCTCTCATACAATAGGCTTCTTGAAGAAAATCCATTTAAAACATCACGAACATTCCGAAGAGTTTAATTCCGTTAGCCTGTATTACATGTCTCCATGGGAATCTATTTTCTTTGGGCTTTTGTTAACCGTAGTAGCCATACTCTTGCCACTTAATATCTATGGTTTTATAGCATTTCTGGTTTTCAATTGGTTTTATGGCGTTATGACACACCTAAATAGTAAAAGTGAAAGGACTCATTTTTTAATTTTCACCACTAATTTGTTCCATAAAAATCATCATCAATTATCCTATAAAAATTATGGCTTTTATACGTTCATCTGGGATAGAATATTTAGAACTGAGAAATGATAAAAAAATTACATAATGGCCCTAAGTGAATAAGGCATTTAATTAAAATATAATAGTAATAAATGAGCTCAAAGATACCCACTGTTAGGCAAACTAATTGGTTTTCAATACTTTCCCATATAGGCGTTATGTGGGTAGTAATTTTAATTTGGCAACAAATAGATTCCGTAGATTCATTTCTCTTCGGGGCAGTTACCTATTTAATACTATCTTTTTCTCTAAGAAACTTAATTCCGAGGGATCATAGAAAAGGAATAAGAAATAACAATCAAGAGAATTTTTTAGCAGCCATTAAAAATTTTGAAAAGAGTTACGTTTTTTTCAAGAAATATGAATGGATTGATAAATATCGTTTTTTGACCTTATTAAGTTCTTCAAAAATGTCATATCGAGAGATGGCATTAGCTAACATAGGTTTTTGTTATTCTCAAATAGGAGACGGCATAAAATCAAAAGCGCATTATGAAAGAACTTTGAAAGAATTTCCAGAAAGTGGATTAGCAAAATCGGCTCTAAAAATGATAGAATCCGCTGAGAAAAACCAATGTGAGTAAGTCTGTTACTTCATTTCGGGACATGGACTAAAAGCACCACTTTATTAACTTCCCCATAAACCGGGTGTTTTAACAGCGGGAAGTGCAGTACATGTATCTTGTACATATAATAAGGCACAAGCAGTGTGCATCCAATAAAAAAAATGAGAAATAAAATTTTAAGTGTATTCTTTGCTGCCGTAATGCTATCTAGTTGTAAATCAAGAATAAGCACCACGAAAAACAATGAAAATTTAAGTATGAGTTTTACTCCGATTTCAACGATAGTTCCACCTGAAAAGTTTGAGAAAATTGAGCGCTTTATATTGAAGAATGGCGATAGAAGAACGTATCGAAATTTTGATAACCATAACCCTCATTATAAATTTTCAAATTGTGAGGTATTTTTGGGTGCCGATGTTGGACAACGCAATGGCACAAATGATCCTGCGATTTCAAATTTTAATCAACTCACCATTACCGATTATGATGCCGCACTTAGGTACTATGAACTCATTATCGTTAGAAAAGGTGATTTGGAAGCCGAAAAAGCATGGATAAGAGAAGGAATGGAAGAGGAGCAAGTGTACCTGGTAGATGTTTATGGGAAAGGCTTGGACTTGATGAAAAATAACTTTTCTATTTACTTAGAACAAATAGAAAAAGAATTAAAGGGGGTTAACAAGGAATAAGTTTCTTCTCGAGTGCCGTTTAGCTGATTAATGGTAATAGTTTTTTTCCAGACCAGCTTCATAATAGGTTTTTTCCATATGTAGGAATCAGCATTCGGTATCTCTAGAATATCCAAATAAGAAAAAAATGGAAAAAGGCTTTTCAATTTTAATACTATTATTCATTACGTATAGTTGCAAAAATGCGACCAATAAAGAGGTACAATTTGGAGAAATTCCTTCTCAAGAACTATCCGTGTCATCAAACACAATTACAATTCTTCCAAAAGATACGGCAACGTTGAAAAGTATGGAAGCTAAAATTGATATTGGATTAGTTAAACAGTGTTCCGAAGAAGGAATTACTTCATTTCATATGGACAGTATCACGGATACAAAAAAATACCTCGACAATTCGATTGTAGAAAACGCTCTGGGAAAAATTCCAGTAAATGGACAAAAGGATTGGTTTTTAAAAGCAAATGAATGGGAACGTTTTAGCTGTTATCAATGGGAAGAAAACCAAAATTATTTTTTATTTACGCTATTACAAAAGGATGAGTCATGTTGCTTAACACTGTTTTTATGTGTTGCGGATAAAGAAGGTGAATTAGTAACAATTAGGTTGCTAGGATTGTCTGGAGCTGATGGTGGTTGGTATGAAAATGATTGGGGGGAGAGAAAAGGATTCGGCAAGTTCAAACTTTTCCATGATTCCTATTATGATGAAGATAAGTTTGAAAATGGAGTGGACTTAGGAATTACGAGAGAACATGAATATACTGAATTAGAGATTAGTTTAAAATTAAAGTCGTTTCAAATTGATACCATAAATTATCATAAAACAGAAGTATTCATAAAGAACTAGTAATGTTTGATTATTCTGTCATGAGCAAATAATAGGTTCGGAGTTCGTAATTATCTTTATGATTTTAAAAAGCGTACTGAACTGAGATTTTTTATGTACGAAACAATTACAACAGTATAAAATTAAAAACTTTTAGGGTAGAAGACGGCATTGGTTTTATTCGAAAAGATGTAAGACACTGCATTTGGTGCTACCTAAAAATGATGGGAAAACCCAATGTAGAAAAAAAGCTTAGTTTTATACCTAACCATTAACGACCATAGAAAGAATGAAAATCGACCCTAAATTATTCCTTTTCGTTTTAATAATTAGCTTGTTTTCCTGTAAAGGGGCAGCACAAGAATCTGGAATAGAAAAACCAATAGTAGAATTTGGTTCATCAGAAATGGAAAAAAATGGCTTTCCAAAGTCCGTTGGTATTGTGAACGATTATGGGCAAATTTTTTCAGAAACACAATATTTAGAATTAACAAAAGTACTGTATGAGTATGACAGAACTACGGAACGACAAATGGTGGTAGTAAGCATAGATAGTATGACACCTTACGAAAATATTACACAGTATGCTTCAGATTTAGGAAATGAATGGGGAGTGGGTACCGCAGATGAAAATAATGGCTTGGTAATCGTGATTTGTAAACCTTGTAGACAAATTGCCATTGCTACCGGATTAGGAACAGAACAGGTATTAACAGATGAGATTTGTAATGAGATCATTACCGAAACGATTTTGCCAGAATTTAAAAATGGAGAATTTTATACAGGCATTACAAAAGGAGTGAAGGAACTTATAAGGCGTTGGAATTAATTGTATTTTAGTTTTCAGTTATAGGTACTATGCTTCACCATTCTTTAGAGCTGAACAACCGAAGCAACCATTTTAATTTTTTGCATAACACAATGAGTTTAAAATCCAAGCAAACAGCAATAGTAATGTTAGGGGCAAGTGGAGCGGTGGGTACAGAAACCCTGCAAGCCTTACTGCAATTAAAAAGCATACCCAAGTTGACAGTACTGGGCAGAAGTCCCATTCTAAACATAAGCGATACAGCTGTGCAGCAGCATAAAATTAATATCATGGATGTTAGTTCTTATCAAAATTTTTTAAAAGGCCATACGGCAGCTATTTGCACCTTAGGAGTAGGTGAGCCTTCAAAAATAAGTAAAGAAGAATTTATAAAAATAGATAAAACAGCGGTGCTTGATTTTGCTGTAGCCTGCAAAAATGCAGGTGTTTCTCATTTTGAACTGTTGTCTTCGGTTGATATAAGTCCTACATCAAAATCTTTTTACCTAAGAGTTAAAGGCGAGCTAGTAGCAGCGCTAAAAGCGCTAAATTTTGAGCGATTGAGTATCTTTCAACCTTCAATGATTTTAACGCCAACTAACAGGTATGGCATTGCGCAGGCTATTACTTTAAAGGTTTGGCCGCTTCTGAAACCCTTATTTATGGGGAGGTTTCGAAAATATCGAGGAATTCCAGTACAGGTTTTGGGACAAGCAATGGCAAAAAATATTTTTAAAAAAAGTAATTCATTTGAACAATTACAATGGGATGAGTTTTATGCAATTTCTGTAAAGGAATAAGCAAGCTAGTTAGTCTATGAGTCCGTTTAAAAGCTACAAATAACCCTAAACTTAGAATAATTAAATTCTTATGGTTTCGAACAACAAAGCTAAGAGAAAGGATAAGCAATAAATACGTTTAAAAAAATAATTAAAACGTGTATCATTAGAAAAACAGAAAGCCTCTTTCACTATACGAAGGATGAAAATAAAGAGTTATTAGACGTAACAATTAGAGCGCTGCAAAAATAATAATAAGACGGCCTATATTTTAAAAAATGATTCGTAAACCCAATAGTAAAAATTTAGTAATGAAAGAGGAAAGGAAACATACTAAAACGATAGTTCAATTTCAAAGTGCATATCAACCAGAACAAATTTGGGAATTTTTGACGCATCCAAAATATGCAGTAGCATTTACGAAAGACCCTTGCTATCATAACGAGGTGAATGCCTCTTTTAAATTAGAACCCGGAAACCAATGGACAGAAATTCATACTGGAGAAGATTGTGAAGGAGATGTTGTATTATGCACTATTATAGAGAGTACTATAAACAAGGCTTTTACGACCGTTAGACATCAAGCTGGAATAAAAAATACAACCCTATTTAAGTTAGAAAAAAATCAAGCGGGAACCATCATTACCGAAATACAGAAATTTTCTTTAAGTGGTAGAAAAATAAGACCAATTAATATATTCTCCTGGATGATGTTGGGTACAGGATTATTAACTAAATTTTCTTTCAAGCCAGAAGATGATTTCTATTGGTTTGAACGCATGGAACATAAGTTAGATACAGTATATAACTCTGCTTTGTAAAATTATTTCTGTTACAATCAACTAGTTGGGCTATTATTTTACAGTAATAACACATGGGTTCTGAATACACTCCGCTTATGTGCTATATAGTTTAGCCATGCCTCTTTTTAGAGTAAGGCACCAAACTGATCCTAAGGAGCCCCTGTATAATAAGAACTACCTGTTTGTGGTTTGGCTTGCAGGAGGCTCACCAAGTAATTATTTATTCTGTCAATTTTCATAATAGCATCTAGCGCTGCAATAAATCCAGTGACCAATTTGCTTTGCTTTCTCCTAAAGACACCTAGCTCGCTAGTCCACCTAAATCATATTCAATACAAAATCTCATCGATAGAATTCTACTTTTGGTATAGGAAATAGGGTAGAACTTCTATTCCGTTTATTAGATACGTGTATAAGTTTCAATTTTGAAGTGTAAATTAAAAATCACTTCCTATGAAACTATATACACTTATAGCATCACTACTGTTTAGCTTGGGCATTTTTGCTCAAGAGCAGCACGTTACTTCAGATGCTAAGGTTTGGACTTTAGAAGAATGTATTGCTTATGCTTTAGCACATAATATTACAGTACAACAAGCCAATATTAATAGGCAATTGACAGAGGTTGCTTTAATGGAGTCTAAATCTTCTCGTCTACCAAGTTTATCTGGTGTCGCAAGTCAGAATTTTACCAATGGGAATACGATTGATCCTATTACGAGCGATTTTGTCTCTCAACAGATAAATTCTACGAGCCTTTCCTTAAATACCTCAGTAACCTTATTTCAAGGAAATCAGATTAACAATCACATCAAACAAAGCAAGCTCTTAGTAGATCAATACCAATTATACGAGCAAGAGTCTCAGAATAACATCACCTTAAGTATTACAGAAGCCTACATTCAATTGTTATATGCGAAAGAGGCTATAAAGATTGCAGAAAACAATGTAAGCACTTCTCAGAAAGAAGAAGAGAGAGCAAAAGCACTTTTTGATGCAGGTTCATTAGCCATACGAGATTATACAGATGCTAAATCTCAAACCGCTACAAACAACTATAATTTAATAGCCGCTACGAATACCTATGATTTACAATTGCTAGATTTGAAGCAATTGTTAGAACTCTCATCATCAGATAGCTTTGCTGTTGTAGACGGCGTAGAATACTTGCCAGAGAATGTTCCAGAATTGCAGTCGGTATATTCAGAAGCCGTAGCTATACTTCCAGAAATAAATGCCAGTAAAACAAATGTTCAAGTATCAGAAAAAGCCTTAGATATTGCAAAAGGAGGTTACTTGCCCACCTTATCACTTACAGGGAGTTTAGGATCAGGATATACGTCTACGCAAGCTTTAAATTTTACCGATCAGTTTGATGGCAACTTTAACCAACGGGTAGGTTTGTCCTTAAACGTTCCCATATTCAATAAGAATAAAACAAAAGCAGCTGTGCAAGAAGCACAATTAAATATAGACAATGCAGCCTTGCAATTAGCGCAAGAAGAGAAAGACTTGTATGTGAAAGTTGAAACGGCGTGGAAAAACACTATAGCCACTCAGAGTCAGTTAAACGCGGCGTATATCGCCCGTAATGCGGCAAAAGAATCCTATAGACTGGCACAGAAACAATATGAATTGGGAGCATTGAGTACTACAGATTTAATCTTGAGTCAGAATACTTATACCAATACAGAACAAAATTACATACAAGCAAAATATTTAAACTTATTGTACAATCAATTATTACAATTTTATCAAGGAAACCAAATAAGCATTTAATCGTATGAAAAATAATAAAACAAAAAAATGGATTGGAGCTGCAGTTGTTATCGCGCTTGGTTTAGGAAGTTATTTCTTCTTCTTTGCTGGGACAGGTAACGCTGAAGTACAAGTATTCACAGTCCCTGCAAAAACCGGAAATGTTACTACGATGGTGACCGCTACAGGAACAATAGAGCCCGTAAAACAAGTAGATGTGGGTACGCAAGTATCAGGAGTGGTAGAAAAGATCTATGTAGATTATAACAGTGTGGTTACCGAAGGGCAACTTATAGCCGAATTGGATAAAACCACCTTAAAATCTACATTAATCAAGCAACAGGCTAATTATAATAAATCGGTAAACGATAGAAATTATCAGAAGACTATTTATGACCGTCAGAAAGTATTGTACGACAATCAGGTAATTAGCAAATCTGATTATGATGAAGCCTTGTATAATTATGAGGTAGCTAAGAATACCGTTTCAGAAACCTATTCTGATTATCAGAATGCGAAAACAAACCTTAGTTACGCTAATATCTATTCTCCTATAAACGGAGTAGTGTTGTCTAGAGATGTAGATGAAGGGCAAACGGTAGCAGCAAGCTATAGCACACCTACCTTATTTACGATTGCCAAAGATTTAACAGAAATGCAAGTAGAAGCATATGTAGATGAGGCAGATATAGGACAGGTTAAAGAGGGGCAGCGTGTAAGTTTTACAGTAGATGCGTATCAAGGCGAAGAGTTTGAGGGTACCGTTACTCAAGTCCGTCTTAATCCAACAACCACTTCCAATGTGGTAACATATACCGTAGTTATAAAGGCAGACAATCCTGATCTAAAATTAAAACCAGGCTTGACGGCAACAATTTCTATTTATACGGTAGAATTGAAAGATGTTTTAACCGTAGAAGCCAAGGCCATCAATTTTAAGCCAAATCAAGGATTAATGCAAGCGTTTCAAGCGCAAGGCGGACAAGAAAATGCCGCTCCACCAGCAGCTAAAGATCGTGTAATGCCAGATGAAGATTCAACCATTTTATGGGTAAATGACAACGGTAATCTTAAGCCGAAAAAAGTAAGTTTAGGCGTTAGTGATGGTGTTAATGTAGAAATAATCGAGGGGATAAGTGCTAATGATGAAGTGGTGTACCAAATGAAATCTATAGTTGCTGGATCCCAAAGTGGCGCTAACAGTGGCGATAGTGAAAGTCCGTTTATGCCATCAAAACCGCCAGGAGGAGGCGGACCACGTTAAAAATATATGATTATGAAAAAGATAGCCATACAAATAGACGATTTAAAAAGAGAGTTTAGAATGGGAGATGAGATTGTTCATGCCCTTAGAGGGGTCTCTTTTACGATAGAAGAAGGAGAATTTGTGACTATTATGGGAACAAGTGGCTCAGGAAAAAGTACCATGCTTAATACCTTAGGCTGTTTAGATCAACCTACATCGGGAAGTTATAAGATAGATGGGGTATCGGTAAAAGAGCTAGACAAGAATCAATTGGCTAAAATTAGGAATGAAAAAATAGGGTTCGTATTTCAGTCGTATAATCTATTGCCTAGAACAACGGCCTTAGAGAATGTAGAATTACCCTTGTTATACAATTCATCGGTATCAACAGAAGAACGCAGAGAAAGAGCGCTAGAGGCCTTAGATAAGGTGGGTTTATCAGAACGTTTACATCATACGCCTTCGCAACTATCAGGAGGGCAACAGCAACGTGTTGCAATAGCCAGATCATTAGTAAACAATCCTATTGTATTATTGGCTGATGAGGCTACGGGGAATTTAGATACCCGCACTTCCTATGAAATTATAGCACTTTTTCAAGAACTGAATCGCCAGGGGAAAACCATCATTTTTGTAACTCACGAGCCAGATATTGCCTCTTTTAGTACGCGCACCATTGTATTAAAAGATGGGCGTATTATAAAAGATGAAAAGAATACCAATATTAAGAATGCTAAAGAAGAATTAGCAGCGATCCCAAAAGAAGACTGATATGAGAATACTAAATTTATTGAAAATATCATTCAAGGCTATTATCTTAAATAAGGTAAGGGCTTTATTGACCATGTTAGGGGTAATCATTGGTGTTGCTTCGGTAATTGCTATGTTGGCTATTGGAGAAGGCTCAAAGCAGAGTATTAAAACGCAGATATCCAATATGGGGTCTAACATGATAACCATAAGACCTTATGCCGAACGGAAGGCAGGAGTGCGTTTAGACCGGAGCGAAATGCAATCGCTTACCCTTGATGATTATGAGAAATTAGCATCGGAAGCCAGTTTGCTTACCTATGTTTCTCCGCAAGTAGATGGTAACGGACAAGTGATCAATGGCGCAGAGAATTGGCCGTCAAGTATCTATGGGGTCAATCCAGATTATTTGGCCATCAAAGTGTGGGAAATAGAAAACGGAAGTATGTTTACAGATGCTGAGGTAAGATCGGCAGCCAAAGTTGCTGTTATTGGACAAACGGTCGTGGAGAATGTATTTACCAATGGAGAAGATCCGGTAGGGAAGATGATTCGGTTTAATAACATCCCTTTTATGGTGATTGGCGTATTGGCAGAAAAGGGAGAAAATACTTTTGGTCAAGATCAAGATGATGTGGTTTTAGCACCCTATACAACGGTTCAAAAACGTATTTTAGCGATAGATTATTTACAATCAATTATTGCTTCGGCGGTTAGTGAAGATCAATCTGCGGAAGCAGTAGCGGAGGTAACGAAAATTATGGATAAAGCACACAGCATACAAAACGGGACGACCTCAGATTATGAAGTACGTTCTATGGAAGAATTAATTTCTACCTTTAGTGCTACCAGTGAAATGCTTACGGTGCTTTTAGTGGCTATAGCAAGTATCTCCTTATTAATTGGTGGTATAGGGATTATGAATATAATGTATGTATCTGTAAAAGAACGTACTAGGGAGATTGGACTTCGACTTGCCGTAGGGGCAAAAGGGGCTGATATATTGATGCAATTTTTAATAGAAGCGATCTTAATTAGTATCACGGGGGGTATTATTGGGGTAGTGTTAGGACTAAGCACTACTTTTATCATAGAAACCGTATTGCATTGGCCTACAAGTGTAACGGCATCGTCTATAATAATCTCCTTTGCGGTATGTGCCGTAACAGGTATATTCTTTGGATGGTACCCCGCACGTAAAGCAGCAGCATTAGATCCAATAGTAGCAATGAGATATGAATAATAGAATTTTTAATATGCCTGTAAATAATAAAGTATTACTT